>JAAYVC010000025.1 GCA_012517375.1 bacterium
CAGCTCCTCTGTCGTTAAGGTCCCGGAAGGCGTAATTTCGATGACTTTGGCCTCAAAGTTTCTTCTTTCTGGAGCTTCAATACCGCTAGCCATAACGCTTGCTAGGCTTAAGATGAGCATTGCCGCCGATGCTTTTTTCACTTAAGACCTCCTTTTGGTATAAAATCGGGTTGTTAAATATATTTATTCTTTCCTTATCTTCTAAGACGAAGCTAATATTCTTTTGTTTCACTTCATTATCTCCTCTTGCATACCTCCTCCTCCTCGCTATAATGATTCAAGAGCAGAGGAGAAATAAATGAACTGTCTTACCTTACTGCTATCGCTCGTTTCCTCGCCCTGGCACTTCGGGCTGAATTCGGGCTGGGCGGCAGGGCTTTACGCAATAGACGTAGAAAATGTTGATTACACTAACGCCAATTCTGGCTGCCATGTGGTGGGTGTAAGACCGGCAATAGCGCCGCCCGGATTCTTTCATCTCGCATTGAGCCTTGAGGACGAGCGCTCAATCGGCTTCGCCACGAGTCTGGAAACGCACTACAAGACTTACCGGGCTACGGCGCACATAGAAAAGATCCCTTACTACCCGCTGCCGGTTGACGCCACGCAGGACATTCCGTACGTTCACGTTCAGTGGGCATGGGGCGTTCAGAAAACATTGAGCGTTGCAGAAGGCAGGGTCCTTTTCCCTTTGGGCCTTTCACTTACCAACAACTGGATAATCCCTGCCGCAACCCAGGATATGGTCGAAGAATATATAAACACCCTCAGCCTGAACGATATTGAAAAGCTCGTAAACGACTATACCATGGCTATCGACTCGATTATCGAGAAGCCTATGGGCGTAAGACTCAACCTCGGACTTGATGTCGCCATCGTCAAGACGCCCGGTTTTTCATGGCTTGCAGGCATGGGTCTTGACTGGAATATTCTCTTCAAAAAGACCGCAAACAACGTGGGGTTCTACCCGGTATTCGGTCTTCGCACGGGATTCAGGTTTTGAATAAATCCCAAACAAACCCGTAACACCCCGTAACGCAATGTAACAATCGTAACACCGCGCGGCAAGTCATTATCCTTCGTGAAACCAGTTATTCGATGAATTATCATTGACTCCAAAAAATATGAGTACGGGGCTTGACAAAATGCCTCAATCTCATTATCCTCTCCTCTAATAAGTGAAAGGAGGCTTTATATGCCTGGAAAAACAATCGCGTTCCTTCTGGGGGTATTGTTTCTTTCTTCCCTATCCAACGCACAGACAATGGGTGTAGGAGGAAGGGCGGACGCTTTTTCATCGGGTATCGAACTGCGGTTCATGATCCCTGTAGGTGATGCAAAACTCTTTATAGCGCCCAACGGACTCGGCGCCTATTACTTCGGGGACTCGACCGGCACCGGGTTCTACAACTTCGGGCTTAGAACGGGTTTCATGTTCAAGCCTGAGGAGTGGTTATCGCCATACTTAGGAATAGGCGGCGGTTACTCGTTCAGCTCATATTCCTACAGCAGTATGGATGTTCGCGATTCAGCATTCTATTCCTTACAGGAAATGGATTCCTATGAAAACTACGGCGGACGCATCTTTGCAGGACTCTCATTCGCTCCGTTCAGGCTCCTAAGCGGAGACATCAAGTGGCTGAAGCCACTTGACAACCTCAGATTCGAATTCGATTCCGGTTTGATGTGCGATATATACTCGCAGAAGACGGTTCAAATCTGGACCGATTCCCTTGGCGTCCAGCAGCCGCCTGAAGAATATTCAAGCAATGGCCAGCGTTTGATAGCGCCCGACCTGGGCGTAGGCCTGGTATTTACCTGGTAGGAGGAGAAGATGAAGAAGACAGCTTTACCGATACTCGCGGGAATCCTCGTGCTTGCCTCTACCGCTCTCGCTGGTCAGTCTATTGGTCTGCAGGCCGACCTGATGGGGCAGGGATTATCCTACAGAATAATGACCGCAAACGGATACGGAGCCGAACTTGTCGCGAGAGGAAGGATGGACCTGGTAGACAGCACCTATAACTTTGGCGCTGAGTTAAGACTGCTCAAGCTCTTCAATCTCGACAAAAGACTGCGGTTTTATGCGGGAGCAGGAGCCGGGTTCTGGCAGGTGAATGACCGGTATTATGCCGGCATAGACACGACCGACTCATCCGATATCTTCGAGCTTTTCACCCAGCAAGGCTTCTCGGCGGCTGCGATATTCGGTCTGGATATACTACTATTCCAGTTCTCGGACGGGTCAGGCATTTCAATAGCCCCCGAGATTCAGTTCGGGTATTACTCCCTGCCCGGCAGCTACTATTATCCTCTTTACGGGGAAGAGAAAGCCATGGACTATGGACCACCCGAGCCTTCCAGGTTCATATCGCCCGGAGCCGGGATAGGACTCAAGTACAATTTTTAGATAATTTCTTGTTCAAGGCAAGAAGCTTATCAAAGGCATTGTGAGGCCCGCCAAGGCGGGCCTCATTTAACATCAAGTCCGCTCAACCTGGGAACCATGGTTTCCGAATTCGATGCCCGGAATCTAGTCTGGCTTGACATCCGCTGGAGAGACGCTATCATCCCTTCATGAAAAAAGAGTTGTATGAAAAAGAGATAAAAACAGCTTTTCAGTACGCTAAGAAATTCTTCGATTACGCCGATATCCTTTACGAGAAGGTCGAGAAAACAGAGGCAAAAACCATAGGTTCGCAGACCTACATCACGCCCTTGAGCGTGAAGGCCCGGGTGCAGATGCGTTTCCTGAAGGACGGAAAGAAAGTTTCCCTTAAGGTAGGGGACATGGACCAAGATGCGCTTTGCGAGGCGGTCGAACGCGCCAAGGGGCTGTGGCGTATAGCCAAAAGACCCAAAACGGCCGTCAAGCTTGCATCCATACCTAATCCCAGGCGCAACGAATACGTCATCAAACCTAGGCTCGATCTGGCTAATGCCGACCCTAAAAAAGTCATAGATGCGGTGCTCAAGGCCGTGCAGAGAATCGCCAGAGGATTCGAGAGGAAGCACGCATCGTGCGGCGTGAAGATTAACCCCGAGATATGGTTCTACGCACAGAACGAGGAAAAGATAATCGCCGATACCAGGGGGATCCGCAAACGCCAGAAAATGCCCCGCACCTTCCTGCAGGTGCATACTAAGCTTAGAGACGGCAAGGGAAAGACCACGCAGACAAGGGTGCGCGTCGCTGACATAAAGGGGCTTGAGGCTCTGCTGGTCCGTACAAAAAGAGGCTACAAGTTCAATCCCAAAGCGGAATTCGAGGTGAAGAGCTGGATGAAGAAGGCGGTCTGCCTGCTCGACGGAATCTCGCTTTCAGCCGGTGATGTTTCGAGGATGGATCATCTCATTCTCGACTTCAACACCCTGGGCGTTTTTATCCACGAAGCGCTGGGTCACAACTTCGAAGCCGACGGTGTAAAATCCGGTGTTTCCGGGGTTGCCGATGCCGAAGGAAAGCCGCGCGGCGTGGTTGCCGCTTCAAGCGTCGACATCATCGACGGTCCGCTAATCAAATACGCAGGAGGCAAGCCGGATATGAGAGCGGGATTCGGCACCGAGCTCATAGACGACGAGGGCGTAGAGGTGCAGCCTAAGATACTGGCTAAGGCAGGAAAGGTCGCAGAGTTCATCCACAACCGCGAGACCGCAGGATACTTCAATAAAAAGCCGAACGGCGGCGCGTTTTCCCAGCTGGGCGACCCCCAGGTCTGCAGGATGTCCAATACCTACATGCTTCCGCGAGACAAATCGATAATACGAAAGAGCCTTAAGGATTTGATAAAAGACGTGTCCTACGGCGCTATCCTCGAGGGTACGCTCGGCGGAGCGGTCTCCAAGGACGGGATGTCGTCCTCAATCCAGATAGGCTACCTCGTAGAAAATGGAAAGATAACAAAGACCCTTAATCCCGCCAACTTCTCGGGCAAAAGCATGTACGCGCTTCGATACATCGACGCCTGCGCGGGCGAGATTCGGATAGACGACGTCGGCTTCTGCGGCAAGGAAGCCCAGCACCGGCCTGTAGGCGACGGAGGCCCCCTGTGGACCAGGTTAAAGACCAACGAGTACATTCAGTTAGCCGTTCAGGGAGGCCGGGATGTTTGACGATATCAGGAGAATCATCTCAAGGATTGCCGCAAAATACAAAGTCGAAGACTTCGAGATTAACCTCTCGACAGGCGACAACACCTCATTCAATATAGAGCAACGTGATTTGACTATTTCGACCCAGGTTGGCGTAGCTTCTCTTGGGCTGAGGCTTGCAAAAAAGGGCAAGCTTACATACGCATCCTCGACCGTCTTCGACGAGCATACTCTCGACCGTGTCATTTCTGCCGCTTTGACCAACCTCGTCCCGACCTCACTCAAGGGTTTTGTGGCGATTCCCCCAGGCAGCTCATCGGACTATTCAGACCCTGAGGTCGCGAGGCTCATAAAGAATCCAAAGGCGCTTCAGGACATTTTCTCGGAGATGGTCAAGCAAACGTGGTCCGAAGGCAAAGGCCGGTTCGAACGCCTTAACGGCAGCGGAGCCGTCTCGCAGGGCGAAAGCTGGGTTTATACGTCCCGCAGCAAGGAACCTTCCTATATACGCCAGACCGCTTTCGGCGTCAACGTAGACCTTGACAGCCGCGACTTCGATTTCTTAACGGGCCGCAAGCTGGCATCGGAGTCGAAGATCGCGTCCCTTGGAGCCGGCCTCGCAAAAAGCCTGCCCAAGGGTTCGCTTAAGCCCTCCGACATAGGAGTCAAGGGCCAAGTCGTTGAAGTTATTCTGCATCCTATGTGTCTTCAGGGTCTATTCGGTCTGCTGGTCGCGGAGCAAATCTATGCTACAAACAAGCTCCTGGGCATATCGAAGTACAGAGTCGGCGATGCGCTTGCCGCGCCCTCCGTAACCATCTATGACGACGCGACACATCCCGATCTCTTGTCATCATCCCCTACCGATGATGAGGGAACACTCTCGCGCCGCATCCCCATTTTCGAGGCAGGAACGTTCAAGAGCTTCCTCTACGACGCGGAGACCGCCGTTCTCGATAAGACCTCGTCAACCGGTTCGGGCATGCGGCGCCCGGTTCTTGCTGAAGAGACTCACGAAGCGCCTGTGCGTCCAACCCTGCGCTCGCTCGTCATGGAGCCGGGAGAGCACAGACTATCCGATATGATACGCTCGGTCAAGAAAGGCGTACTGCTCAAGTTTCTTTTGGGCATCCACACGGCCGATAAGGTTACGGGCGCGTTCGCCAACACTGCGTTCCTGAGCCGCGTCATCGACGCTGGCGAGACGGTCGCAACGACCGAGCCGGGAACCTGGGCGATGCGCGGAAACGCTCTCGAACTCATAAAAAACATAGAGGCAATCTCCGCCGAACGCCTGAACCTCGGCTCCGGCCTTCTGCCCTGGGTAAAGACGCGGCTCGCGGTCGGCTGATGACCACAGAGTACAAAGATTCAATTCAGGCGCAAGCTATAAGGTTTGTGCCTTACCTTTAATCCCTCCCCTGGTGGGAGGGAACAGAAGGGAGGGGGAAAGGATTTCGTACCCCCCCACCCATCCTCCCCCACAAGGGGGGAGGATGGGTGGGGCTTTTTGGCCCCCCTTTGAAGGGGGGAGGGGGATTCCACCGGTCTTTCGGCATCGCTCACGTGGGGCGTACACCTTCCTTCAAAAGAGATGCCCCTGATTCGCCGCCTTCGATTCTGATCACGAAACTTTAATCCTGACCGGCCGTCCAGAAAACGGTTTGAAGCTACCTGGATTTTTTCACATTTTGCTGCCAAACTTCTCCGACCGGGTCACCAAAAGGACGTCTCCGGCGTTCTTTTGGGGCTAGTTTGACCATCTTTTGTCCATCTTCTGACCATCTTTTGACCATCTTTTGACCAGCTTTTGTCTATAAAACTGGACTTCATGGAGTTAAACCAGGCTTGAAGTTGACATCTCTCTATATCTTCCTATAATATCGGCTAATGGAACAAACCTCTGCCGTGAGCGAACGGCTCTACTACAAACGCGAGAACCCGTACCTTCCTATGCCTATGAAAATCCGCGACATACGCGTGGAATCCGAGGACGGGATGCTCAAAACGTTCGACCTTGAGTTCGTAAATCCTCAGGATAAGGAGGCTTTTCGCTTTCTGCCAGGCCAGTTTTGCGAGGTTTCCGTGCTCGGCAAGGGCGAATCGCCGTTCGGTATAGCCTCATCACCGACTGAGACCGACTACGTCCGCTTCACTGTAAATCGCGCAGGGCTAGTAACTAACACAATGCATCAGCTCGAGGCCGGCGACCCTATCGGAATGCGTGGTCCCCTTGGCAACTGGTACCCTCTGGAGCAGTTCAAGGGGGCAAATCTCGTTATAGTCTCTGGCGGATTTGCATTTACAACTCTAAGATCAGTAATAAGGTATCTTATGGACGGGCATCGACCCGACTTTAAGGATGTTACCGTTATCTACGGCGCGCGCACACCCGGGATGCTGCTCTATAAATCCGAGCTTGAGGAATGGGCGAAACGCGAGGACTTGAAGATTCATCTTACCGTTGATACCGAGGCAAAGGGCTGGGAAGGTCTCGTGGGATTTGTACCGACAGTTACGGAAAAGATTGCACCAAGTCCAGATAATGCTTTACTTATCATGTGCGGGCCCCCGGCTATGATACGCTACACGCTGCCGGTGGTCACAAAACTTGGTTTTGCGCCGGAGAAAATCTATACTTCCCTTGAACGCCGCATGAAGTGCGGGATAGGGAAATGCGGACGCTGCAATATAGGTCCTTACTACGTCTGCAAAGATGGTCCGGTATTTTCGCTTGCGCAATTAGAAGGTCTTCCTAACGAGTACTAAGGATGTCTGGAGGAAATTTGGAAGAAGAAAATGTGATTGATAACGAAGAACAAAGACCGGCAGAGCCGGATTCAGCCGAAGGGATAACCCGTACTGAAGCTCAAAAGGTGGTCAGGTTTGAAGATTTGAACCCCAGCTTCAAATATGAGATTCAAGCTGAGCCCAACGGAGAATTTATTACTCGCTGTTATGCTTGCGGAACTTGCACTGCATCGTGTCCGGTCCGTGCAACGGATGATAGTTTTAATCCACGCAGAATAATACACATGGCACTCCTCGGGATGAAGGAGCAGGTATTGAAATCCGAGTTTGTATGGTTATGCTCAACCTGCTACTCGTGTCATGAGCGTTGTCCACAGGATGTCCGAATTACAGAGATGATGAACGCTTTAAAAAATCTCGCAGTCAAGAGCGGTTACATTCACCCTGCGTTCACCGCGCAGATAGACCTTATCCAGGGTCATGGCAGGCTTTACGAGGCCGACGACTTCACGAACAAAAAAAGAGTAAAAGCCGGACTTCCAGAACTTACGGAATCACCTGAACCCATAAAGTCCATCTTCAGGGCTACCGGGCTCTACGATTACTCGACCGATGCGAAAAAGGATAAGGAGGGTCAAAATGGCTAAGAAGCTTGCACTCTATCTAGGCTGCACCGTGCCCGTACGCGCCCAGAATTACGAAATTTCAGCCCGTGTAATAGCGAAGCATTTCGGCATTGAACTGGTCGATATCTCCTCCTTTACCTGCTGCGGGTTTCCTATAAAATCCGTCAGTCAGCAGTCAGCGCTCGTAATGGCCGCAAGAAATCTCGCCCTTGCGGAAAAAGAAGGCCTTGATATGACAACACTCTGCACCGCTTGCACAGGAACCCAGGTTGAAGCGAACCATGAGTTAAAGCACAACGCAGAAAAGTTGGCTGAAGTCAACAAGATTCTAAAAGCTGAGGGGTTAGAGTACAAGGGGACAGTTAACGTACGTCATTTTGCACGGGTGCTTTATGAAGATGTGGGTATTGACCGCATTCGCGCAGAAGTAAAGGTCGATTTGCAGTCAACTCCGATTGCTGCGCACCCGGGATGTCACTTCTTCAAGCCTTCTGAGGCTTTCGAGAACTTCGATGACCCTGAGAACCCGCATGTTTATGATGACCTGATAAATGCAACAGGTGCAAAAAGCACTTTCTACTCGGAACGCGAACTATGCTGCGGAGGCGGCATTCTGGGCATACGGGTCGACATAGCTTATGCAATGGCCGGTCGCAAGCTCGCGAGCATCAAGGCATCCGGCTCGGAGGCGATGGCTCTCATATGCCCTTTTTGCAATGTTATGTACGAGCAGAACCAGAAGAAGATAGAGAAGGAGATGGAACAGGAGTTCAATATTCCCTCTATATATTATCCTCAGCTTCTTGGTCTTGCTCTCGGTTACACGCCTGACGAACTGGGCTTTTCCATAAATCGCGTTAAACCTAAAGAGATTCTTCAAAGAATTGGAGCAATTAGTGAAAAACCTGCTGCAGGGTGATTTTGACGAGGAGATCCCTCTCGGTCATGCGATTTTTCTCATAAGCACCGGGATAAGAGGTGCACAGATGATACCGGAGATGATGAGTTTTCAAGTCGACGGCAAAATCTATGATGCGTCCAAGATAGCATCCGATATCTTCGATGAAGAGCTTCTTTCAGCATTAGATAACCTGCGTTCAATCCTTCGCGCCAAGGCAGAAGAGGAGCAGCAATCGTAACCTTTTTCCCCAAGGAAATACTTCGTATTTCCTCGGGGACCCCGACGGGTCTCAAGTTTATAGTAAAGTCGTTGATTACTTCTTTTGAAGTAAAAATGAGCCGCCCTTTCTTTTATGCAGCGGGGTTTTCAGTATGAATCCAAAGGATAAATCCGAGCAGAAGGTCATATCCAAGGCTCAAGTACGCTACCGCCGAGAGGTTGGCGAGACGGCAGGAGCCTTTATGCAGTTCTGGCGAAAAACCAAGGAAGAAAGCGCCATACCCACTAAGTACAAGGAGCTTATGCAGCTTTCGATAGTTCTTGTTCAGCATTGCAGACCCTGCATAAGGCTTCATACTGAGATTTGCGTGAGCGTAGGTTGTACGCGCGAGGAGATACTCGACGCTGCGAACGTAGCTTTGGCAATGGGCGGGGGACCGGTATTTGAATACATAGGTTATCTTGTTGAGGCGCTTGATGAGTATCTGCCTAGACAAAAACCGGTTTAGCAAAACAGGAGAAGATTATGGAAAAAGACTCGACTTTTGACGCTCGCGGGCTTCTGTGTCCGATGCCTATTCTTAAAACGGCGCAGAAGATAAAAGAGATAGAACCGGGACAGGTGCTTGAACTGCTTGCCGATGATGAAGGCGCAAGAGAAGACGTTCCGGCCTGGTGCGATCAGACAGGCAACGAGTTTCTGGGCATGGAAGAAGAGGGCAGCGTTCTGAAATTCTATATCCGTCGCAAAGCATAAAGTCCGGAAGGGCTTTATGGCGTCGAAGCATGGCTTCGAGATGCAAAAAGGAGGACTTTTAATCCTCTGAAAGGAGCTAAAATGGCGGAGAAAAAAAACATGCTTGCCATGGTGGTAAGCGAACAGGTCCTTGAAAAAACAATGGCGGCAATGATGCTTGCAACTACGGCAGCAGCTTCAGGAATGGAAGCGCATCTTTTCTTTACTTTCTGGGGACTCAATGCTCTCAAAAAAAAGTTTTCACCCAAGCTAAGAGGTATGATGAGCATAGGAACCGGTATGATGAACTCAAAGATGAAGAAACTCGGAATCGCAACGTGGCCCGAACTCCTCAAGATGGCACAGGAGACGGGCGTTAATCTCTATGCCTGCAACACAACACTTCAGCTTTTCGGCTTCAAGAAAGAAGATCTTCTTGATGGAGTAAGGATAGTGGGTGCGGCTCAATTTCTGAAGATGGCTTCAGATGCTTCAGTCCAGCTTTTTATAGGTTAACATGACTGTGGGTTTTCTTCTGCGTACAGGACCATATACGTCCCAGAATATTGACACTGTATACCGCCTCGGCAAGCGTCTCATTGACAAAGGGCACGCTCTCAAGCTCTTCCTTTATGAGGACGGGCTAATTGCCCTTAACAAGGATATTAAATCCCCTCAGGAGCGCAATCTTGCCGAGATGATGGCAGAACTCGCCGCCCTTGGTGCAGACATCAAGGGATGCGGAACTTGCGCCTCTTTTCGCGGACTCAAGAAGGACCAGATCATCGAAGGCGCCAAGCTTGGCGGCATGGCAGTGCTCGTGAACTATATAGGAGAGTGCGACCGGTTCCTCTCCTTTGGATTTTGACATGTCGAAGAAAGTAATAGTTCTCATTCGCACATCGCCCTACGGCATGGCAACGGCAGGCGAAGGATTCCGTGCAATCATCGGGCTCGCCGGAATGGGCGTTGAAACGCATGCCGTTCTTGCCGATGACGGAGTGCTCGTTGCCTTGAAAGACCAGAGCCCCGAAGCTCTAGGCATGCACAAACTTTCCGAGGCATACTCCCAGCTCTCCGATTTCGGCGCTAGACTCTATCTTCACTCCCCCTCCCTCGATGCTCGCGGCATCTCCGTTCAAAACTGCATTACCGCTGAAACGCTTGACGATCAGGCGCTCGCGTCCCTCATAGCCTCGGTCGATCATGTCATAAGCTTTACTTAGGCTGTTTTATGGGTACACTCTATCTTGTTACTCGTTCGCCTTTTGAGCGCGGTTCGTGGGAGCTTGCGCTAAGGCTTGCCGCTCCCGGAGACGGACTCTGCTTCATACAAGACGGTGTTCTTGCCGTTCGAGGTCCCGAGCCGCTCGTTGCGAAGATTTCCGAACTTGAGCAGTCAGGGATCCGAATCTGGTATCTTAAAGAGGATCTTTCTGCCCGCGGGCTCCAGGCCGCGCAGGAAAAGACGATTGATTACGACAAGCTCGCGGAGCTTGTTACAGAGTTTAAAAGAATCATAACCTAAGGAGGATTTATGGCAGAAGTTGAAGGCTACAACCTTCCCGATGAGCTTTATTATCACAAAGAGCATATGTGGGTTAAAAAAGAAGGAGATCTTGTCCGGGTAGGAATCAACGATTTCAGCCAGAAGCTTGCCGGAGAACTAAGCTTCATTGAACTTCCCGATGAAGGCACGGAAGCCAGCGCGAACGAGGTCATAGGTTCTTACGAAACAGGCAAGTGGATGGGCAAAATCTACGCTCCAATATCGGGTGAAGTGGCAGAAAAGAATTCCGAACTAGAAGATGACCCGACCCTCATAAACTCCGATCCTTACGGTAAGGGCTGGATTTATACCATGAAACCAGCAGACCCTTCAGAGGTCGACGGTCTTATGAAGGGTGAAGCCGCCGCAACCTGGCTTAAAACCGAGATCGAGAAGCACGGTAAGAAATAGTTTTTTCCGTGAAGTCGCTCTCCAACTTTACGGAAACCTAATTTACGGTTCTTAACAGCAGAAAGGTCAGTTTAAAGTCTGACCTTTCTATTTTTTGTCTTCGGGGTGAATCTCAAATGAATCTTTTGAAACCTTAACCCTCCATGGCGCTCCGAGCGCCCAGAGTATGGTCAGTCCGCCACCGACAACGAGCACAGTCCCTCCTACTAATAGAATTGCCAGCTTGCTCGTGGGCTCCGGGTCAAACACCGCAATCAAAATCAAGACAATGCCCATGCCTGCAACGCCCATGCTGCCAAGAACCGTTACTATCCTCTTAATGGGTGTTCCTCCCTTAGCCCGTGCAGCGGCAATAAGAGCGATGGCAGATGCCACGTCTTCTTTGGTGAGTTTCCATCCTGCGTCGTCCACAATAGTGAAGGGCTCCTTTTCCTTATAATATGGAATGGCCTTTTCGAAGAATTGCGGGTCGCTTGTTTTCAGTTCTTTTCCATCCTGCACATGCTTTTCATCCATTATCATATTTTAGAATGATTAGTTTGCATGTCAACTTCCACTAATGAATCCGTCATCTCTTGACAAATGCCTTTTGGATAGAGTATAATCATTTCAAAAAAGACGATACGGATGGTCAAGTTTTCGGCTAGTTTTTTTTGTGCTGTTACGGTTTTCTTTTTTATATCTGGATGTAGTAAACCGGACGATTTCGAGCTGACTGTGGTTCCGAAATCGATGGACGCTATTGCCGGTCAGCGATGCGTCTTCCTTGTTCAGCTTCCCGAGGAAGAAAGAGATTCGGTACCTGTGTACATAAATGGACGTGTCAAAGATAAAGGCGCAATCATAAGCTACTCTCCCGTAATTCAAGCCGGTGTCGCTGAGGTTACCTTTTATCCTGATTCTTCAAGCATAGGAGACACTTTAACAATGGAGATTCAAGCAAGCCGGTCTGAAAATGAAATATCAACAGAAGAAGTATCTATAGCAGTCCTGGATTGGGATGAAGGTCCTCAAGATGAAGCGGAGGAGATTCGGGACACATTCATATCCTGGCTTTCTGTTAATTATCCAGAACTTGCACTCGATAAAGAGGGCTGGATTGGAACAACCGTCAGCCCGGGAATATTGGAAGTCTCTCATTATTTGTTTTTTTCAGATAACTGGGAGTTTCACGTATCATGGCACATAATGATAGCGCCTTACGATTGGGCGGAGATGTATCTCAGAAGACGAGGATATTCGGAGACCGCACCATCATACGCATTCAAGATAGATTCATGGTCGGCAGGCGATGAACCGCATCCTACCACTCCCCCTGATTCTGTATGGAGATAAAAACCCTCACCACTTTTTGAAAACAAAGAAGACGGCTCCTATTATCAACATAAATCCGACAAGATAGTTCCATTTGAGCTGTTCCTTTAGATATACGACTGAAAATACGGCAAAAACAACAAGAGTGATTACTTCCTGCATTGTTTTTAGCTGCGCTGCCGTGAACTGGCTGTGACCGATTCTGTTTGCCGGAACCTGAAAGCAGTATTCGACGAATGCTATTCCCCAGCTGACAAGTATTACTATCCAGAGCGGGGCTGTTTTAAACTTGAGGTGCCCGTACCACGCTATGGTCATAAATATATTAGAGATCAGTAGGAGTCCTATAGTCAACATGTTAGTCCTTTTTGAGATTGATTATACTGCTTTAAGGGCTTTTAGGCAATCATTCTTGACAGTTGCGGGACAGAAGGTATAATGAGTTGAATACCCAAGGAGGCAATAGTGTCCGCAATTCTCAAGGTATACAATCCCTACGATTCATCTGTGATAGCTGAACTGAAACAAGATTCAGAGTCCGAAGTCCATGAAAAAATAGAACTCGCTCGGATCGGTCTTACGAAGATGAATGGCCTGAGTCAGCGTCAGCGAGCCGTTATCCTTAATAAAGCGGCAGATTTAATTACAGAAGACTCCGAAGATTTCGCAAAGACTCTGGTTTTAGAAGTAGGGAAGACAATAAGGGAGGCAAGGACTGAAGTCTCAAGATGTACTGAGACCCTCAGGCTCTCAGCCATAGAGGCGATTAAGCTTGCGGGTGAAGAAGTTTCATTTTCTGCCGCAGGACACCCTTACAAGCAAGGCTTCTTCCGCAGAGCGCCCTGCGGAGTTGTTGCTGCAATCACCCCTTTCAATTTTCCTTTGAATCTTGCAGCACACAAACTCGGGCCCGCAATTGCCGCGGGCTGCAGTGTCTTATTAAAGCCGGCTTCTGTTGCACCGCTTTCGGGCATAAAACTTGCCGAGTATCTTATCAAGGCCGGTTTGCCTCAGGAAGCTATGCAGGTCGTGATAGGTTCAGGTTCATCAGTCGGGAAGTCAATCGTTTCTTCAACCGTACCCAGAATGGTTACCTTCACAGGCTCAAGGGCGGTAGGCGAGGAGATTACGCGTTTTGCCGGTCTCAAAAGACTTTGCATGGAACTCGGCTCCAACTCTGCAGTAGTGATACTCTCGGACGCTGATTTAGAGAAGGCGGCAAGAAAGATTAAAGCCGGCGGATACAGCCTTGCCGGACAGGTTTGCATCTCTACACAGAGGGTGTATGCAGAGAAACAAATCTACAGCAACTTCCTAGATCTTCTTCTCTCCGAGGTTTCTAAAATCAAGACCGGAGATCCAATGAGTGAAGAGACTGATCTTGGTCCGATGATCGAATCAAAAGAGGTAGACCGCGCCCTTTCGTGGATTGCCGAGGCCGGAAAATCAGGGGGAGAGGTCGCGCTCGAAGGCGCTCGTGATGGGAATGTCCTTGGGCCATGGATTCTAACTCAAGTCCCTGAAAATCAGAAGGTTATCCAGGATGAAGCGTTTGCTCCTCTTGTTGTCGTGAATCCGGTCAGGGACTTGGATGAAGCCATAGAGAACGTCAACGCGACCGGCTACGGTCTTCAGGGTTCTATCTTTACCTCCGACCTCAAGAAAGCCTTTTACGCATGTAATGAAATAGAGGCTGGAGGAGTTCTTGTTAATGAAATACCCACCTTCAGGTCAGACCTTATGCCTTACGGCGGCATGAAGGGTTCGGGTCTGGGACGAGAAGGTCCGGCTTACGCAGTCCGCGAGATGACCGAGGAGAAACTCTACCTCTTCGATATATCATAAAAGCTGTCTGCGTAGTATTCATCATTGGAAAAGTGGGCTTTTTCACATCCCTCCTAAATGACTAACATGCCGTCGCGAGCAAGAAGAAAAGACGATCCGAGACCAATCCATTTGATGCGACATGGTATTGACAATTCCTTCGATCAAATTATATTCATTGTGTTAACCTAATCAGGAGGCGATTATGATAAAAAAGGTTTCCTTAACAGCTTTAGTGATTGCCGCAATCTTTGGATTCTCGAGCTGTGCGACGTTCAATGCGGCTAAAGAACCAGCCAAGAAATGTCTTGAAGCATGGAAAGCCGGCGACTACGAGACGGCATACTCTTACTTTGCCGATGAAGCCAAGGCCAACTACTCGCTTGAAGAGTTCACGGAATATGCAGAGGCCAACCCTGTCAAGAAATACAGCCTGAACAATGTGAGCATCTCCGCCGAAGGCAAGGGAACAATCAAAGGTTCTGTTACCTTAAAATCAGGTGAGAAACTCGGATGCAAATTCGAGGTGGTGGAGATTTCAGAAGGCGTATGGAAGATATGGATACTCCATGCTTTCAGTCGCGATATCCTCATGGAAGAATAGTACCCCAACCGATTGCTCCGCACTCGGTCGGGGACCCCATAAAATCAAGTAAAACGGATTTTATCCCTTTTGCTTGAATACAAGCTGGCTGATTTTGTGGAGGCCACCTTTGAGATAACTGAGATAACAATAAAGCGAACCCTCCGGGTTCGCTTTTTTTAAATTGTCAACTCTCCTTTGAAAATGGTTACGGATTTACCCATAAGATATACCCTGTCGCCAGTCAGGCGAACCTTAACGACTCCGCCTCTTTCAGATGCTTGATATGCCACCATCTCTTTCTTACCGATTTTTTGAGACCAATACGGAGCAAGACAGCAGTGAGCTGATCCTGTCACGGGGTCCTCGTCTATCCCGGCTCCTGGTGCAAAGAAACGGGAGACGAAATCGTATTCAGGCAAATCGGACTTTGCGGTCACTATGACTCCTCTTACGTTGAATTCTCTCAACATCCTGAAATCAGGTGACAGAGCCCTTACTTCATTTGCTGAAGAGACCTCCACGAAAAAATCAAATTTATTCTTGCCCACATAAATTGCCTTTACCCCAAGCGCTTCCAGTAGCCCAGGAGGTGCTTCAACTTGTTCCTGAGGCCTTTGCGGGAAATCAAGCTCAATCCACCCGTCCAGCATTTTTGCTTTCAGTATTCCGCTCAAAGAATGGAAACGTAGTTCCGAGTTCTCTGATTCGTACTTTTCACTCCACAGAATGTGGGCCGAGGCAAGCGTTGCGTGGCCGCACATCTCGACTTCAACCTTGGGGGTGAACCAGCGCAAGTTGTAACTATCTTTGAGTTTGTAAAGGAATGCGGTCTCGGAAAGATTCATCTCCTTGGCCATATTCTGCATCCACTGCGTCTCCCCCGGCTCCTCGAGCACGCATACTCCTGCCGGGTTGCCCTTGAAGGGCTTTCCTGTAAACGAATCTACCTGATAAATCGGAATTGACATTAATCCTCCTTAATTTATTCCTTTTAACCAGTGAAGAAGTTTGTTGTCTACATCTTCCATACAATCTAACTTGAGCATGTGGAAGTGCAACCCTTCCTTTACTTTGTGTCGCTTTGCAATCCTTTCATCCTCAATAGCAGTTCTGGAAAGGAACACGAGTTTTATTGAGTGCTTCTGAATATATATTGTAGCGTAATTGCGTGTTTTCCAGAGATTTATCGCAGTTTTTGAGGGATCAATACGAACACTGGCTTCCAAGAGTCTTTTTTCGAGTAGACGGTATATTTTCTTTAATGATTCTGATTTACCTTTTAGATGATCGTCGGATGTCCACACGCCACAAGAGTGCCACTGATTCTTTCTTTCATAAGTCCTCTTACATTTAGGGCATTGCCACATGCACTACTCGATTAAAACAAGTCCGTAATAGTTAGGTTTCTCTTGTTCATTCTTCAACACCTCAAGGGGAAAACCGTGAGCTTTTACGGTTGAGAAGACGTCAATTCCCGACGCCTCCATAGAAGGTCTAGCCTCCTCAGGATGTCTGCACAGGCCCGGGCTTGGCGGACACTCCTCGCACAAGCGGCAAGGACCGCAACCGAACGCGAAAGCCCTCTCGTGACCGTCCAGAAATATCCTGCGCTCCAGTTTTGCCACAATCCTGTTGACAGGAGTGCGCTCATCCCCATGCACAAGAAGCGCGCAGGTGTAATTCGAAAGCATGTCCACGGTCTCCTCAGGCGCGGGAGAGTGAGGGGGACAGGTTAGTCTTTTTCCGTATCCGTCGCACCCGAACTGACACTTCTCCCGGACCCACTGGGCGACGACTACGGTCTTTGCTTCGATAATCTTCGCGTCAACGGCCTTCAACCCCAGCGCCGCGCGCACGTACGAGTCGTATCCGGCTTGCTCCATAAAAAGATAATATACGGGGGAGGGTAGGGTGTCAAGCGGTATTGATTTTTATAAATCGAGCGTTATAATCAAATATGCTGGGTGTAAGCAAAGAAGCCTCTCTTCCTTTTTTGACAAGTCAAATTAAGCATACCAATCTGCGAGATGAACTGGAACTGAAATACAAAGACCGTCTCAAAGAACGCCTTGGCTACCGAAGATTGGTGACATACGTTCCCAATAAAAACTTACCTGTTTACAACTGGTTTAAATATAAAGAAGGATTTTCGAGGCAATTGGTTTTTAATCTCCTCCGTAACTGGAAGATTATACCCAATGAGATAATCCTCGATCCTTTTGCCGGGTGCGGTACTACTCTTTTAGCATGCAAGGAACTGGGGTATCGCGGGGTTGGTGTAGATATATTGCCTGTTGCGGTCTTTGTCGCCAGAGTAAAACTCGAAGATTGGAAAGACATAAACGCCTTATCGAACGCCGTTGATAGCCTTATGAGTACCCCATTTAGAGAACCTGCAGGCGGTTTCCCTGACGTTAAGATAGTCAACCTTGCTTTTTCAGCTGAAGTGCAGCGAGAGGTGCTTTTCTTCAAGGAAGAGATACTTGAGAAGTACGAAAAGCCAATCCAGAATTTTCTGATGCTTGGACTTCTAAGCATTCTCGAGAAGGTGAGTTTTACGAGCAAAGACGGGCAATTTCTGAGATTGATTGAACGCAAGACCCCGCCGGTCAGGGATACCTTGCGCCAGCATCTCTCTTCAATGCTTCTTGATTTGCGTTATAGAGAATTGAGCCTTAGTCAGGTTAAGCGTGCGAAAGTGGAAATATACGAGGGCGATGCCCGTGCAATGTCCTTACCTTCAAAATACAAAGGCCAAATAGCCGCAGTAATTACTTCTCCTCCGTACCTCAACCGATACGACTACTCGAGGACATACTCCCTGGAGCTATGTACCCTCTTTGTAAACAAGTTCGACGAATTAAGAGAAATAAGACATAGCCTCTTGCGCTCTCACATTGAATCCAGGGTTGAGAAGGATAGAGAGATTAAATTACCTGCACTGAAGGAGATACTGGATGCGCTGGCTAAAAAGGACCTCAACAACAACCGTATCCCGATTATGATCGAGGGGTACTTCGAAGACATGGCGATGTCAATTCAGAGTCTAACCCGGTATCTCAAGCCGGGTGGACGTGTGGCTTTGGTGGTCGCAAATGCCCGATTTGAGGGCGAGATGGTTCCTACGGATTTGTTATTGAGCGAATTGGCCGCCGAGGCCGGCTTGCAAACCGAGGAGATATGGGTGACGCGGTATAAAGGCAACAGCAGCCAGCAGATGGCTAAATACGGTCGGGTTCCAGTGAGGGAAAGCATTCTTTTCTGGAGAAAGTCCGCATGAACAAATCCTTGAAGGAGGCCTTGACGAGTTCCTACTCAGCCAGGGCGAAGTTCTTTTATACCCAGATAGACGGAGCGAGATGGCGAGAATTGCGCAACAGGATAAAAACCTTATCGCCTCTTGAAAGAGGTTCTTACGCAAAACCAATAGGGGTGAGTGAGCGAGCCTGGCAAACTGTTCGGGAACGAAA
>JAAYVC010000026.1 GCA_012517375.1 bacterium
ACCATGTACGACCTGCCCAAGGATAATCTATTCTGCTACAGGGCATGGGTTGAACATACTCTAGGCGAGCAGAAATCCGTAGAGGCCTATTACATCTTCCTTACTCGCCAGAGCGATGGCGCATTCCTCTTGTACAAGCCCAGAAAGGACGCTCACAAGGCCGATTGACATTTTAGTCAGACTATTTTTAGAGACTCAGGGAAGTTGTAGAGAACGCAGAAGTACTAGAGACTGAACAGGGAACTATTTAGCATTTTTCATCAGCGGTGCGCAAAAGGGAATATGCTTGCTTTTTTACGGTATAACCTTTTATGAGAATTCCGAGATTTAATGATAAAAGCAAGGAGAGAAAAATGAAAGACCACAAAGTTCAGACTTCGAGGTACGGGAAAGCGTCTCTTTTCATGATATTGCCTCTTTTGTTCCTCGTTTTTCTCGGTGCGTCCACGGTATCCGACGCCCCGAACCTCGAACAAAAACAGAAATATGTTACGGACGAAATGATTGAACCCGAGATATCCGGGCAGGGCTCCGAAACGCTTGAGAATTATCCAAAGCTTGAGGTGACGAGTTTTGTTTCGGACGACGGCCGCAAGGGATGGAAAGCGAAGGTGCAGAACCCGCTTCCGCTTGCCTCTCCGGCGGTTGTGGATGGAAAACTCTACATAGGCGGAGGCTTCGGTTCATACGAGTTTTACGCATTCGATGCCGAGACAGGCAAGCCGCTCTGGCTCTTTCATTGCGGTGACGACGGTCCTACTGCGGCGGTGGTGGAGAAGGGCAGGGTCGCTTTCAACACCGAAAGCTGCATTCTTTATGTCCTCGATGCAAAGACCGGCAGAAAGCTCTGGGGCAAATGGCTCGGAGACCCCTTGATGAGCCAGCCCGCCATGAAGGATGACAGGGTCGTGATGGCGTATCCTAACCAGAAGGGCGGCCACTCAATCGCATGCATGAATGCCCAGACAGGGGATGAATACTGGGTAGATGACATCCCGGGCGAGATAATCTCGGCGCCCATAATCGCCGATGACAAGGTCTACGCATCCACTCTTGAAGGCTCCGTTCACTGCTTCAATCTCGCGAACGGAGAGAAGCTTTTTTCGAAGAAGCACCAGGCTACTTCAGCGCCCTGGGTATGGAAAGGTGAGATATACGTGAGCCTAAGAGAGGACGAAAAACAGATACAGGCTGGCAAGGAGATTGTCGTGCGCAGCGAAGGCCAGGGCAGGATTAACACCGCAGGCGAACGCGCAAATAAAGATCTGTGGGTCAAGCAGCATGCCGATTATCTCATTACGGATAATAGTTCCGAGTACGCCGCTGCACAGAAATCGCTGGATGCATCCGTAGGCTTTGGTTCAGCACCTGCTGCCGCAAAGCTCGAACAGGGTGAAGCCAATCTTGGCGTAGCCTCTGTTTCCGGAATCTGGGCCTACCAGGGTTCAAGACCCTCCATAATTATGGATCGTTCATACTCCTCAATGGGTGATACGCTGAAATCGCTTGACCCGGCGACGGGCAAGCTGCTGTGGCAGAAATACATAAAGATAAAGGACTCTCCAGGCGGCAGACCCTTCTCCCCTCCCTCTTACGCAAACGGAAAGCTCTATATAGGAGCCGTATCCGGCGAGATAATCTGTCTTGACGCCAGAGACGGAAAAGAACTATGGCGCTACAACTGCGGCGAACCTGTTCGCTTCCAGCCCGTGATTGCCAAGGGAAAGGTATACTGGGGAACGGACAACGGTTCCGTCTTTTGCATTGATGCAAGAGACCCCGATGCGGACGGCTGGCTTATGTGGGGCGGCAACGCGCAGCATAATATATAATTCTCACGTGATTTTATAGAACGATAGGCCAAAAAAAGAGGCGCGGATTGCGCGCCTCTTGGTGTTTTTCGCTTTCTTTCCGCGATAGGGAAAGGAATGAATTTACTATCTCAGCACAGTCACTTTTCTGACTACCGAGTATTCGGCGGATGAGAGCTTTACAAAGTAGACTCCGCGGGAGGGCGCCTGCCAGTTTATTGTGTATGTACCCGAGTTCATCTTACCGGAGGCAATGGTCGCCACAAGGTTGCCCGCAGCATCGTAGACCTTGAGGCTTACATTCGTCGAGTTTGCGAGTGCGAATTGGACTCTTCCTGCATCGGCCGTAAGGCTGAAGCTTGTGGGTCTCGGGGTTTCCTCGACGCCGCCCTGTTTGGTTCTGAAAACAGGTATAGCCTTGACTACATCCTTGCGGTTGCCGTCATTGGTCGATGTCGCTTTTATGGTTATCTCGTAGAACGAGCTGTCGGGAAGCGTCGTATCCGGCACAACCTCTATCCTGATTCGCTTATAGTTCAAAGGAAGGATCTCGCCGGATGTCCAGCCTGTACCGGTTATGGACGCGGTGATGTCGGCTCCGCCGTTAAGCAAGTCGAAGTAGCGCAGGTTCCAGGAAGCGTTGCCTGCAGTAGCTTTAACGATGAATACATCGGGGTTGCCTTCCTCGTCCAGATAGTCGTTCTGAACCTGCACGTGGAAGACGCCCTTGTTGCCGATGAGTATGGCCTGTTCCTTTGTCTGATGCTCGCCTGTCTGATTGTATACGTTGTCGCCGACGTATGTAGTATCGCTGATATTCTTAATCATGGCATCCGGCTGAGCGCTCGCGGTAACGACAAGACATTTAACCGCGTCAAATTCCTTGGTATTGCTCGTGCTAAGGGTGGACGTTGAGGTGACAAGAACCTCGTAGGATGTATCCGCTGTCGAACCGCCTGTCATCTCGACCCTTATCTCTCTGGAGCCGTCTGGGTCAAGCGAGCCGGTAGACCAGCCTGCGCCCGTTATCTGACCTGTGATGTCCGTACCGCCGGTGAGTGCGTCGTAGTATTTTACTGTCCAGCCGCCGCCGCCGTCTCCTGTCCCGGTTACGTTGTAGGCATCGACTGTGTTGGAGTCGTTTTCAATCTTTATGTGGAAAACGGAGGTCTTCCAGTAGTTCGTGACGTAGGATGAGGTCTGGTCCGTGCCGTCTGCGTTGTATATGCCGTCGCCGATGTAGGATGATTCGGTGGCCCTCTTCACGAGATTGTCGGGCTGGAAGTAACTGTTTACCGTTGTCGCGGCCCTGACTGCATCCTTGACAGCGCCGTAGCCTGGAGCTGTAGTGGTGACGAGTACGTTGTAGACCTCGGCACCCCACGCGCCTGCATTGGGTGTGACCTCGCAGCGAATTTCTGCCGTTGCCCCAGGTGCAAGCGAGGCAGATGTCCAGCCTGCGCCGGTGACGGAGGAGGTGATCTCGGTTCCGCCGGTAAGGGCATTGTAGTAGCGGACTGTCCAGGTAGCATGAGCAGACGTGCCGCTGCCGGTGCCCGTTACCGTGTATGCTTCGGCGTAGTTGCCGTCGTTCTGCAGCCTGACGTGGTAAACGACTGTTGCTCCAGCGTCGACGTTCTGGGATTTGGTCTGGTTGGTGCCGTCTGTGTTGTATACGTTGTCGCCGATGTAGGCGGCTGCCGCCTCGGCAGAGTTCTTGATGTGGTTGTCGGGCCTGTGGTTGATTACGGTCGTGGTAGCCTTGACTACATCGCGCTTCGTTGTATCTGCATTGGAACGCGATCTTGTCAGCACATCGTAGGATGACCCGAGAGGGGCCGATGCCGTAGGCGTAACCTCGCAGCGAATCTCTCTGGTAGCTCCGACCGCGAGCGAGCCTGTCGCCCAGCCTGCGCCGGTGACGGAGGAGGTGATGTTGGTTCCGCCTGTAAGGGCGTCATAGTAGTTGACGGTGAAGTTGGCGTTGCCTGCAGTGCCGAGGACGGTCATGTTGTCGGCCGAGTTGCCGTCGTTCTGGATGCGGATGTGGTATCCGGCAACCTGGAGGGGATCGGTAAACATGCTCTTTGTCTGGCTGGTTCCATCAAGATTGTAGACGTTGTCGCCGATGTATGCGGTAGCCGCTTCGGATGTAAGCTTGATGTGGTTATCCGGCTGGCGGGCCGAGGCTGTTGTTGTTGCACAGCGGACCACGTCGCGCTTTGTTCCGTCATTGATAGAAGTAGACGTTACGTCTACGTTCTGCGTAGTACCTCCGGGAACTGATACAGCGGGAGTGACCTCAACGCGGATTTCCCTGTAGCCCGTGGTCGCTATCGAGCCCGTGTTCCATCCCGGGCCGGTCACGGCTGCGGTGATATTATTACCTCCTGTGAGCGCGTCGTAGTACGTGTAAGTCCAGTTGGCAGGAGCAGCTGGACCCGTTATCCTGAAACTGTCGGTTGCGGAACCGTCGTTCGTCAAACGGATGTTGTAGATTGCAGTCGAACCAGGGTTGACGGTTTGCGCCTTGGTCTGTGAGCCTGAGGGGGTGGGATATTCGTAAATGTTGTTGCCTATGTAGCCCGCCGGGTTGGGGTCTGCCGAGTTCTTCACCCAGCTGTCGGGCTGGCGGGTTACCGGAGCTCCTGAACCCCATACGCGTACCCTGTCTATCTCCAGCCACCATGCCCATGTGGAAGAAACTTCCCAGTAAGTGAAGCGCACGTAGACCGTTGGCTGGCCTGCCGCGACTGCGCTTATGTTGAAGGAGTCGCGCTGTCCGGGACCGTTTGGGCTCACGTCTGCGAGATACTGAACCACCTGGGTCCATGTGGTTCCGTTGTTTGAGACCTCTATACGGGCTCGGTCAGATGCAGCCGCGTTGAAAACTATGCTGTATGAAAGCCATACGGTCGTGTAGCCGGTGCAGTTCATCGCGGGCGTCTGGAACCATGCGCCTGCCGGATACGTCGGGTAGATGTTATAGCGATCATCGTCGCGGTCCGCGCAGTATCCGCCTGCACCGCCGACCGTTACATAGTTAGTCCGCGTGTAGGTGTCGTTGTGCGCCTCCATGCGGTCGGAAACGAGGAGTTCTGAGTCCAGCCGGTTGGAGGGAAGGAGCCCTCGAAATCTTCCGAAAGAAGGTTCGTCTGAGCGGTTAAGGTTGGTGCAATGGCCGTAAAAGCTACAATTGCTAATACTAACCCTACTATCTTGTTTTTACTCATTCGCTTTCCTTTTTGAGAGTTTGTAAAATTTGTTGCCGCTTGAAGTAAAGGGGTAGCCCGTCCTTTCTTCAGAAGCACTTTAATATCTCAATTATAGGAAAAGTTGCTAGCATGTCAAGATGTTTTAAGATGTTTGCATTTTCATCAATGCTACAGATAAAATAATAAAATAAATATATCAATAATTTATATTGTTAACATAGGCTTAATTGCATAGATTCTATACCTTGCTACATATAAAATCTTAAATGTGTTTGTTAGGATAGAAACAGCCCGAACTGATGAATCATATTTTAGAATGTTTTTTATATCCTGATGGTTACATCCTGAACTATAATATCCCTTCTTTAGTTCTCTTTAGATGATAGTGCTTAATATATGTTTGAATAAACACAATTGAATATATTATATATATACCATAGTATTTTAATATGATTCGTTCAAAAGTTCTTCACTTAAGGAACTTGGATGTCCGGTTATCCGCAAGGACCCTGCCCCCTGTCTGGCATTTGGGACAGTAAAAGGTGTCGCGGGATGTTGTGGACACCCATTCAATCCTCGTTCCGCATCTCGGGCAAGGTTCGCCCTTGCGCCGGTGGACGTTCATGAACGGCCTCGTCTCGTTTATTTCGATTTTCGCCCCGGTCAACCTGCGGGTCTCTTCAATGGCCTCAAGGAGTGCGCTTCGGATCGCGTTGTAGAGAGCCTCCGCATCCTCGTGCGAAAGCTTTGACGCCTGCTTAGCCGGAGAGAGCCGGGCCCGCCATAGTATCTCGTCCGAGTACGCGTTCCCTATGCCCGCTATCTTGGCCTGGTTCAGGAGGAAGTTCTTGATCCTTTCTGCCGAGTGGGAGAGCAACGCTTCGAGCCGCTCAAGTGTAAATCCCTGCGACAGGGGTTCAGGGCCGAGTTCCTTTAAGTCATCGATTGTCTCCGGCTCTGCAAAAACCCACATGCACATCTTTTTTAAGGACCCCTCTTCGGCAAGGGCGAGCGAGGTGGCGTCCTCGAACTCAATGAGAGCGGCTGAGGATGCGGGCGCTTTCCTGTCTGAAGCGATTAGCTTGAATCTTCCGGCAAGCATCAGGTGCACGGTTATTCTGTGCCGCTCGAGCACGACGCTTACGTACTTCGCCCTCCGTTCGGCGCCTGTCACGCGCTGGCCTGCTATATCTGCTGGCACAAGCGTCTTCTGGATGTACGGCTTGAGGATCGATATCCCCTTGACACTCTTTCCATCGAGGCTGGTACAGAGGTTCTCCTTGAGAACCTCGAGTTCCGGAATCTCAGGCAAAATTAACACCCCGGAATCTTTTGCGAGCTAATCGAGTAGTAGCTTTGGATGGATGATACAAGAAGCATCGCCCCAAGCTTACTCTCGAGCCAAGTGATTGTCAAGAGCGCAAAAAAGGAGGCCGGTATCGGCCGGCCTCCGGAGATTTCTTAAAGGTTAGAAAAGCTCAATAAAGCAGTACCGCCTTGCGGACGCTTGTGTAATCGGCTGTTACGAGCTTGACGAAGTAGACGCCCGGACGCGCGTTCAACGTTGCCGTATGCGTGCCTGCGGTCATTGAACCGGAGGCAAGCGTTTCAACAAGGTTGCCTGCAGCATCGTAGACGTTCAGGCTTACGGAGCCGGCTGTCTTAAGGCTGAAGCTCACGACGTTGCCGGATACCGAAAGGCTGTTCTTCAAGGGTTCCGGGTTCTCCGAAACCGCCGTATGCTTGAAGCCGAGGCTCATTCCGAGCTCAGGCTTGCTTATAGAAGCGCCTGCTTTGTTGGTTGCCCAGAACCTGATGGTGAAGTCGCCGTCTCCAAGATCGACTATGTCTCCGAACTTGGCGTCAAACGTGTCGTAGGCGTTGAAGGTATTGCTAACCGAGTCTTCCATCAAAGCCATTAACGGACCCGTTATCTGGTAGTGCAGCCAGGCGTCTGTTTGCGTGCCTGCCTGTTCGGCGAACCTGGCCTCGGGGCTGAAGTTGTTAAACTGGTTCGAGTCAGGTGAAAGAATCTGTATCGGCGACACCTGCTCGCCCAGTTCTGCATCAAACCTGCGCTCGAGGTTGTTGTTGTTCTCGTTGGTATCCTCGGGATTGGATACGACGAACAGCGCTTTGTAGCTCTCTCCGCCGTCGGGCGTGAAGGGCTGGAAGGCGCCTATGGTGTTGTAGCCCGGATCGAGCGGAAAGTCCTGAAGCACCTTGTCGTATACGACTACGTAGTCGGAAAGCCTCGTTATCTTGCACTGAATGTCGGCAGGCTCTTGATCTTCCGAATTGCTGAACACCTTGCAGGTGGGCGTGAACGGTTCGCCGCCTACTTCCTTCTCGAATGGGCGGATTATCGCGGACATCTCGAGGTCAAGGTTTCCGCCTGTGT
Source organism: bacterium (assembly GCA_012517375.1). NCBI lineage: Bacteria > bacterium. Next base: position 7,428 of record JAAYVC010000026.1, read on the forward strand.
CAATGACTACCCATTCGCCGTAAACGATGAAATCGTCGAACTCCCAGTAGTTGATGTTCCAGATGTAGCCGTTGCCGTAGAAGTCTATGCGCACGTCGTTCTGTCCGAGCGCAAATGAGGTTATGTCGAAGATGTCGGTGGCAGGGCCGTAGCTCGCGTTGTTGTAGTCCCTGATGATGTTGGGGAACGTGGAGCCGTTGTCATTCGAGCCTCGAATCTGGGCGGTGTAGCCGCCGCCGTAATAGTTGTAGTAGTGCCATACCTTGAGCCATACCGATGTATACTGCGGATCAGAGCAGTCCAGAGTAGGCGATATCATACGGTCTGTAGCTGTCGTTGAAGGATAATAGTATATGTATGCCATGTAGTTATTGGTGGCTCTGGTCGCGCGGTTCCAGTCATTTGCGTCCACAGGAGAATCGTAGATTATCTGCCAGTTGGTCGGAGGCGAGGTTGTGCTCCAGGTCGAGTCAAAGTTCTGCCGATAAACGGTGTCCCTGACTATCTGAGCGTTGAGGCCGGGAATCATTACCGCGAATACTACTATTCCGGCAAGGATTCCAATTACCCTCTTCTGCATATTGCTCCTCCTTTTTTGAGAGGTTTTTATTGTTTATTTTCGGTTTTTGGATCTTCTCCTGAATTTTATTTAATCCAGCAACCTTCTATAAACTTCCAGTTCCGTCCTGAGTTTTTTTAGAACCCGGACAGAACCAACAAGTTAAATCTAGTCCAAAATCATCTTTTGTCAAGAGGGGGAGGGGTTAAAAATGGACAGGCGGCTCTGCCGCCTGTCTGAATCTTAAGGGATTGAGGCTTTACCGGCCTTAGCCGTCAAGTTAAGCCTTTGCGATATTTATCTTACGACTATCGCCTTGCAGACGCTCGAGTACTCGGGCGTTGCGAGCTTGACGAAGTATACGCCCGGACGCGCGTTCCACGTCGCCTGATGTGAGCCTGCATCCATCGAGCCGGAGGCGAGTATCGCAACCACGTTGCCCGCAGCGTCGTACACCTTAAGGCTTACGTTTGCTGACTTGGCAAGGCTGAAGCTGACCGCATTGCCTGCTGCTGAAAGCGCGTACTTGACCGGCTCGGGCTTCTCTTCGATGCCGGTGTAGGTGAAGGCTAGCGACTTCTCAGGCTTGCTTATCGGCACGCCCTTCGCACTGGTCGCCCAGAATGTGATGGTGTAGCCGCCGTCAGTGAGAACGTTCACCTCGGGGAATGTCGCCGTGTACTCTTCGTTGGCGGTAAAGTCGTGCGTTACCGAGTCCTCGGATACTACCGCCATGTATGCGGCGTTCTCCACCCTGTAGTGAAGGACTACGGCCGCTTCGTCAACGCCGGCCTTCTCGAGGAACTTAGCCGAAGGCGAGAACTTGTTCTGCTGGTTCTCCAAAGGCGCCAGAATCTCGGTAGGCGTCACTTCCTCGCCCAAAATGGCGATGAACTTCTTCTCCATATTATCGTTGGCTGGAACCGCGTCATCGGCGCCGGTGACAATAAAGACCGCCTTGTACTGCTTGCCGCCTTCAGGGGTGAACAGGGGGAAGGCGTCGACGGTCGTATATCCCTCGGGGAAAGGCACGTCGGAGAGCACCTTGTCGTACACGACAGTCATGTTTTCGAGGTCCGTTATCCTGCATTCTACGTCCGCAGGCCATACGGGATCTGCCGCATAATTGGGCTCGACATAGTTGGTGTAGAGGTATATCTTGCAGGTGGGTTTGAAGCCTACTCCGCCTTCTTCCTCGTTAGCGGGACGAAGGATATTGGAGAGCTGCCAGTCGAATGTATCCTCAGATGGAGGACCGCCGCCTTCGATGCCGTAAACGACGAAGTTATCGACGTACCAGTAGTCGAAGTTGTAGGCATTGCCGTCGCTGAAGAACTCAAGCACAACATCGTCTTCGCCGAGCGCGAAGCTCGATATGTCTATGCTGTCGCGGACGGGTCCGTAGTTAACCGCTGAACCGCCAAGGTCGTAATCGGTTATAACATTGGGGAACGTCTCTCCGCCGTCCGAGGAACCGCGGAACTGAGCCGTATGAGCGCCTGAGAAGTCATCGTAATACACGTTTAATGCCACCCATATAGCGGAGAAATCAGGGTTCGAGCAGTCGATTGTCGGCGATATCAGTCGGTCGGTCCACGTTCCGCTAACCCAACCGAGACGCGCCGAGCCGCCGCTGAAGCCCGTGTTCGTGTAGTCGTATCTGTGCCAGTCTTCTGTACCTGCCGGGTCATTGTAAATGATAGTCCAACCCGTAGGCGGTGTGGTTGTCGTCCAGGCGCTGTTGAAGTTTTGTTCAAGCAGCACCGTCTGTGCGCTGAGCCCGGGAACAAGGGCCGCAAACAGAAGAAGTGCAGCCGCTATCCCGATTACTTTTTTACTCATAGTATATCCTCCTACTCTATTAATAGAGGTTTGTTAGTTGCATGCTCAGTTTTATATCTTGAGGTATCTCACCCTCAAAGATATCCGCTATCTTTGTTTTTGCCCTGTCTCAAAGATCTTGTATGGAATATTACCCAATATGATCGAAAAACACCACATGATACAGGAATTTATCCAAAAATCGCTGATTGTCAAGGGGGGATAAACGCTGCAGGCGTTTTTTAATCTAAAAACGCCTGCAGCTGCAGAAAAGGGTTTAGCAAGACCTTAAAAAGGTCTTAACCCATTGTTTATCTAACTACAATAGTCTTGCGAACGCTCGAGTAGTCGGGCGTTACGAGCTTGACGAAGTACACGCCCGGACGCGCGTTCCACGTCGCTTGATGCGTGCCTGCGGTCATTGAGCCGGAGGCGAGAGTGGCGACCACGTTGCCCGCAGCGTCGTACACCTTGAGGCTTACGTTCGCTGACTTGGCAAGGCTGAAGCTGACCGCATTGCCTGCTGCTGAAAGCGCGTACTTGACCGGCTCGGGCTTCTCTTCGACGCCTGTGTAGTTGAAGGCAAGCGACTTCTCAGGCTTGCTTATCGGCACGCCCTTCGCGCTGGTCGCCCAGAATGTAATGGTGTAGCCGCCGTCAGTCAGAACGTTCACCTCGGGGAATGTCGCCGTGTACTCTTCGTTGGCGGTAAAGTCGTGGGTTACCGAGTCCTCGGATACGGCCAGATACGCCGCGTTCTCCACCCTGTAGTGAAGGACTACGGCCGCTTCGTCAACGCCTGCCTTCTCGAGGAACTTAGCCGAAGGCGAGAACTTGTTCTGCTGGTTCTCCAAAGGCGCCAGAATCTCGGTAGGCGTCACTTCCTCTGCAGCGCCGGTCGTGAATTTCTTCTCCCTGTTGTCGTTGTCGTGGTCGATGTCGTCGGGGTTGGTAACGATGAAGAGCGCCTTGTATTGCTTGCCTCCTTCAGGTGTAAAATCCGGAAATGCGCCGACAGTGGTGTAACCCATCTCGAAAGGCACGTCGTGCAAGACCTTGTCGTATACTACATTCATGTTCGAAAGGTCCGTTATCCTGCACTCGACATCCGCTGGCCAGGTCTCGGCTGCCATAAGGTTGGGCTGATCGACCGTCACGTCAAGGTACACCTTGCAGGTTGGCTTAAATGGGGCCGCCTCTTCCTGATCGTAAGGGCGAATGATCTGCACGAGCTGGAAGTCGATTAAGGTGTCGCCGCCCGGACCGCCGCCTGCAGTCCCCCAAAGGTTGACGTTGTCTATCTCGAACCACCAGGCCCAGGTGGTGCCTGTTTCATAATAAAGAAAACGAACGCGGGCGTCTGACAGACCGCTTACCCACTGGCTTATATTGAAAGAGTCGCGCTGGCTTGGGCCGTTTGGGTTCTGGTCGCTTGTGTACTCTACCACTGTCGCCCAGCCTTCGCCGTCCCACGCTTCGACCCTGGCGAAATCATACGAGCCTATATCGTTGTAGGAAAGGTTGTAGGCGAGCCATACTACTGGGTAGGTTGATGCGTTGAAGTTAGGTGACTGAAGCCAGCTTCCGGGATAAACGATGCCGGTATAATTGTTGTTGTCGTCATCGCAGTCGGCGCAGTAGCCTGAACCGCCTGTATAGTTCGGGTTGTTGGTATACGGATATGTCGAAGGTGCGCCGTTCTGAGCGTAGCGCCATTGCTCGTTGTTGGTTGTCCAGCCCGCGGGCGGGAATGTGCCGCCTGCGTTGAAGTCCTGCTGAAGCAGGCTTGTCTGAGCATTTAGGCCAGGAACTAAGGCTGCAAGAACAAGGATTGCAGCCGCTGACCATAGAACCTTTTTTATCATGTTTATCCTCCTGAATATGGAGTATTTATAGTTAACGTTAACCGTAATGCCACGTAAGCGGATTTTTTTACCTGGGAAAAAACCGCTTTCCTCGTAATCGCCCTTAACTCTCACATCAACTTCCCACCCAAACCATGAAGCCTAATATACTCAAAATAACAATCTTGTCAAGCAAGCGTTTTCATCTCAATAAGTCTTAGATTTGCAAAACTTATAGTTTTGATTGCAGGATCATACTTTAATTGATATTGTTGCGTAATTTAGTATTTTGTCTCTTATATATATATATTTTTGCTATTAAACCATGCAGATATACTGATGTTCGGGACTCTCCAAGCCATCCTCAAAGGATGACGTATCTTTCGGAAACTGGGGATTAGGATGGGGCTCGTGGAGGGTTGAGGGAAGCTAAGAAGGGCGAGGAGAGCGATGGGGGTTGATGAGGACTTAGGAGGGCTGAGGAGGGCGAGGAGGGCGAGGAGGGCTGATTAAACAGGAGCCGGAGAGAATATCCCTCCTGGTACGGGCGTCTTGCCTGTAGTCACGAGATAAAGAATCCAGACAAGCACACGGACGAGCCTGGTTTCAAGAAACGTGTTGCGCATCCCGGGCGATATCTCAAGAATCACCCACAGGAGAAACATTACTACGAAGATCCCTATGAGCAGACCTGCAAGAAAACCCAGGAGCTTGTTAAGCCAGCCCAGGAGTATCGCGTCGAAGAGCTTGGTCAGGAGATAGACGATAATGGCCACGAGAATCATCGCTACGACGAATATTGCAAGGAAGGCAAGGGCTGTGGCAAAGAACTCCGAGTCCACCTTCGGTTTGAAGATAAGGGCGACGTAGGGCGCAAAATGCCATGCAACGAGCAGCGCTCCGACGAATCCTGCGATGGAGCCCAGCACCTTTATCGCGCCCTTGGCTAGCCCGGCAAGAGCCGTGCCAAGGATAAGGAGAAGGGCAATGCCGTCTATTATCCACGGCAGGGCGGAGGGAGGAGGGGGACCGGGCATCATCTCTTCTCCAGAATTTCTATTACCTCTCTTATCTGGCTTTTGAGGAACTCGACGAGTTCGGAGTTGACCTTTGAGAGGGGAAGCTGGAGCTGGTCTGAAAGCGCGTAAAGGGTCTTGATGCGCTTTCTTGCGCCCTCTAAAGAATACCCCTCCTGGTGCACGAGCCTTGAGATGAGCCTCGCTATCTCGATGTCATGCTCCGAATAGCAGCGCCTCCCTGAGGAGTTTTTTTTCGGCGAGAGCCAGCGGAACTCCTTCTCCCAGTATCTCAGGACATGCGCCTTTATGCCAGTGAGGCGGACGGCCTGGGTTATCGTGTAGAACTTCTCATCGCCCATCACCAGACCTCGTGCTTGAGCGGCCGCGAAAGAAGCGTCTTGAGCTGGCTTTCGGGCGACGCCTGCCTGAAAAGGACCTTGTACACGGCCTCCGTTATCGGCATCTCTACGCCGTATTTCTTCCCTAGCTTCAGGGCGACCCTGCAGGTCTCAACGCCTTCGGCGACCATGCCCAGCTCCTCTAGGATAGCCTCTAATGCCTTTCCCTGCGCGAGCGCAAGACCAACGCGGTGATTGCGCGAGAAAGGGTTCCATACGGTCGTGACCAGGTCTCCCCAGCCCGCAAGTCCTGCGAACGTACGCGCGTTCGCGCCCATCTTCTCGCCGAGCCTTGTGACCTCGGCAAGACCCCTTGAAATGAGAGCCGCTCTCGTGTTGGTTCCCGAACCGAGTCCTTCGGCAATGCCGCAGCCTATGGCTATCACGTTCTTCAGCGCGCCTCCCAGCTCTACTCCAACCGGGTCCTCCGAGCGGTAGACCCGAAGGTTCTTGAACGAAAAGATCTTTTGCGCAGCCTCGACGGATTTGGCGTTTCTTCCCGCGGCAACGAGCGCGGTCGGCTGTCCCTGGAGAACCTCGAGCGCTATGGACGGACCGGAGACGACGCACGGCTCCGATTCGGGGAACCGCTCGAGCCACACCTCCGTGGGCCTTGCGCCGGTCTTCACCTCAAGGCCCTTTATCAGGCTGACTACGTGGTGCGGAGGTTCGTAGTTCTTTACAAGAAGCCGGAGAGTCGCTCTAAGCGCCTGGCAGGGTACGGCAAGCGCGAGAAGGTCGGCGCCCTCAACCGCTTCTCGTATCTCGGATGTGTAGAGAAGCTTCTCCGGTATCCTTACGCCTGGCAGCACGCCCGGAAGCCTGTGCGTGAACCCAAGTTTCTGAACCCTTTCCCGGTTTATCTCCCATAGTCTTATATCGTGTCCAGCCTCGTGAAGCATTATTCCCATCGTTGTACCCCACGCACCCGCGCCTAAAAAACTTATCCTCATTTTTTCCACATCCTTTTCCACAGTCCTGCCCTCTGCTCTTTGCCCCATGCAAGCCTTACCATGTTTCCCCTGTGAGCCCAGGCGACGACCAGGGCCGCGCCTGCCGCGGCCGAGATCAGCGATATCTCCGGGTTCAGTCGCGACCAGAGGAATATGGACAGAGGAAGCGCCGCAACGGCCGTTATCGAGGAGACTGAGACGTAGCCTGTTATCAAAAACATTACCGCCCATAAGACCAGTATCGAGACGGCTGGCAGAGGAGCAAGAGCGAGAAAGACGCCGAGGGTCGTGGAGACGCCCTTGCCGCCCTTGAATCCCAGCCACGGCGAAAAGATATGCCCGAGTACGGCAAGACCTGCGACAATTCCCGGATAGGGCGAGAAGATGAAGGCCAGATAGGCAGGAGTGAAGCCCTTCAAGGCGTCAAGAAGCCCGACGGCAATTCCCCAGCCCGTTCCGAGCGCCCGCATGGAGTTGGTTGCGCCGATGTTTCCTGAGCCTATCTTGCGTATCTCCACTCCCTTCGCCTTTGCTGCGAGATACCCGAAGGGTATTGAACCTGAAAGGAAACCGAGAGCGCCCAGAATGACCGTATCCCAGAGAGGCGATATCATCATCTTCTCCTTGAAGCCGGCTTTATCTTGAGGTTGGTGCCCTCGAACCCGAATGCAGTCCTGAACCTGTTGGTCATGAATCTCATATACGAGGGCTCTATTTCATCGGGTTTGTTCGTCTCGAGTATGAAGAGAGGAGGCGCGCCCTCCTTCTGCACGAACCTGTAGAACTTCAGACCGTTGCCGGGCATGCGTTCGGAGGTAAGTTCCTTGAGGAATTCTGCGAGAATCTCCTTTGAGATCCTCTTCCTGCGGCGCAGGGCAACCTCTGCGACCGCGGCAACGAGTTCGTCGAGTCCCTTCTTCCCGAATCCTGACGTAAGCACCCTGAAGAAGTGCTCCATGCCCTTGAGTTCGCGGGAGACGTCGTCGAGCTTTGTCCTCAATGCCTGCTGGTCGAAAAGGTCTATCTTGTTCAAAACGAAGATAAGCTCCTTGCGCTCGTCTATCACCTCCGCGGCAAGACGCTTGTCCTGCCTTGTTACGCCCTCTGTCAGGTCTATGAGAAGGAGCACAATCTCCGCCCTCGCAATAGCCTTGCGGAGCCTTGTTGACGCGTAGTACTCGACGTTTTCACTGATGTGGGTGCGCCGGCGAAGGCCTGCGGTATCAACCAGCCTCCACACCTGGCCCTCGACCTCGAGATAGGTGTCTACGGGGTCCCTCGTGGTTCCGGGTTCTGCGTCCACAACCGCGCGCTCCTCGCCAACTAAGGCGTTGAATAGAGTCGACTTGCCCACGTTAGGTCTGCCCGCTATGAGAATCTTTATCTCCGAGCGCGGCTCCGCCTCGGAGTCAAGCGTTAACTTCGGAATCACCGCATCCAGAAGCTCTCCGAAGCCCACCCCGTGCTCGGCGGATACGAGGAAAAGCTCGAGCCCGCCGAGGGCGTGGAACGTGTGATGCTCCCATTCGGCAGTCTTCACGTCGGATTTGTTCACTATGATGAAGTAAGGCTTATCTTCCTTGCGAAGCTTGTCTGCGAGAGCCTTATCCTCCGGGTGAAGACCCTCCTTGCCGTCAACAACGAGAAGGACGAGCTCCGCCTCCGCTATCGCTAGTTCGACCTGGCGCTTCATCTCGGCCTCGAGCGGCCTGCCCGGCTGAGGGATGAACCCGCCCGTATCGATGAGGGTGAAGGATTTCGCAAGCCAGGTTACGGTGCCGTAGAGCCTGTCGCGCGTGATGCCGGGCTCCTTGAGGGTTATTGCCTCGCGCCGGCCCACCAAGCGGTTGAAAAGGGTAGATTTGCCGACGTTGGGCCGTCCGACCAGTGCGACGACGCCGTTCATTAACGCGGAATCTCCCAGAATACGCAGAAGATGTGCATCTTGCTAATGATACAACGAGAATGCGCCTGAGTCAACCGCGAAGCTTCGAAAGCACGAACCCCAACGACCTTCGCACAAATACGAAGCCAGATGCCTGCCATCTTATTGCTGGCGCTGCCGCTTGCAGCTACGCATCTTCGAGTATTTTCTTGACTATATAGGTAATCCACAACCCCGGCTTTTTTTGCCCGTCAAAATCCACCCATGCCGACTTCATGAATGACGCGTCGGTCTGCCAGTAGCCGTCGCTTCTTTGAGCGCTCCTGAGGAGTTCGGCTGCCTCTTGCGCGCGCGGGTCGCTTGAGAGCTTGTTGCGTTTCAGCAGCGCAAGCATCTCTATGAGATTGGTCTTGTAAGGGTACGGATAGAAGTTTTCGACTATCGATTTTTCAATCGGTTCTCCAGTAGACAGCCTTCTGAAGAGCTTGTGCCGGAGCATGTATTCAAGACCAGCTTGCAGTTTGGCGCCGACCTCTTTCAGCCGGGCGATTCTTTCCGCATATTCGCTTAAAGCCGCAACCGATTTCACCACCCCGTAATAGCAGGGGGTCTTTTTCATGCATCCACCCCAGCGGGTGTAGAGGTCTTTACCGCTCCATTTGCAGTCCGCGCCCCTTTCGGTGCTCTGATATTCGAGAATCCACCGGATGCCGTCATCTATTTTTTCCTTTTCATGAGGGCGCATCCGAATGAGGATTCTCGTTATCATCGCATTGTGGCAGGCAAGCATCCCGTCACGCTCTCCTGTCAAGGAAAAGCCTTCCTTCGTGTGCGTTCTATCCGTCAAGAGCCTAAGCCATTCCTGGACTTCGGGAAGACTCTCCGAAAAGGGAATCTCCGAGAGCTCAAGGAGCCTCCACTCTATTGCCCTTAAGCCTACAAAGGTCTGAGGCCCTTTCTTCGGCTCAACTAGAAGCTTTTCGACGAGTTTCGACCTGCCCAGGAGTTCGCGTGCATCTTCAGCCTTGTTCAGCTGTTTTCTGTCGAAAAGCTCTTTCAGAACCAAAGCGCTGTCTTTTTCCATATCCACCTGACGTTTGACTGTCTGCACAAAAGATTGAGCCTCATTATGCGCCTGCTTCCGGTCCGAGTCAACCGCGAAGCGCAGGCATGGATTCAGATTTGCTGTATAGCTCGATGTATTGACAAGAAAGCCCGGTTACGTATATTGAAGCTTGAACGTTTCAAACCAGGGAGTTTTATGGCACAAGGCATAGCAAAATTGAAGGTTATTCTTGCAGTACTTGCGCCCTTTATCTGCACCGCCGGTATCGTATTCGACGAAACGCAAGAGACAATTAAGCCCTGGAATGTCCAGCTGGGCTTCGGGCAGATCACTCTGGGATATTCCACCTACCATAGATATGATACCTTATATTACGACACCTTTCCTGAATATTATCCTTCGTTCGGCATTCAGGGGTTCCCGGAGGCGTGGTTACGGACCGGCATCACGGAAAGGCTCGAGCTCTGCGCCGCGTACGACTTGGATTACAACTACATCGGAGCCGGCTTCAAGTACGGTTTGATAAAGGATTATCTTGCCGCTGGTGCGGACGCAGAGATGGGCTTTGGAACATCGTGGGGCGACTGGTCGCTCCAGGGGACCTTAATCGGAGGGTATCCGGGCAAGGTGATTGTTCCCTACGCTATCCTGCGCGTGAGAAACTTCTACTCGAAGTTCCTGGAACCCGGCTCGGCAAGGCTTCTTTGCTCGACAAATCTTGCTCTGGGTGCAAGACTCAAGCTCCTTAGGATATTGTCCTTGTATGGAGAGCTGGGAGTATCGCTCGGCAAGTTCTCAAGGGGTACGCTCACGAGTCCTGGCATTGCTGCGCCCTTTC
>JAAYVC010000027.1 GCA_012517375.1 bacterium
AACACGAGCCACCTTCACTGGTCAACACGCGGTATGCCTTCGGGTTTATACTTCGCGAAGTTCAAATCTCCGACGTACTCGTCGAGTGATAAGTTCCTGGTAATTCACTAAGGTGTTCATCAAAAACCTCTCCAAGGTTTTGAGGAACAAAATAGTTGAGGGGCGCTAAGCGTCCCTCTTAATTTTATCTGTTTGAATGTTACTTCAAAAGCACTGCCTTGCGGCTTGCGTTGAAGTCCTTTGTAGCCATTCGAACGAAGTAGACTCCGAATGCCAGCGGTCTAGCCTGGTTGTCCTTTCCGTCCCAGTTGACGCTGTGCACGCCAGCCGCAACCGGTCCGTTGACAAGCGTGCGAACCTCGCGGCCCGTTACATCGTACACCTTCAATGTCACAGGCTCGGCTAAAGGTATGGCAAAGCTTATGGTAGCGGTTTTCGTGAACGGGTTAGGCATCACGTTATCGAGTCTGAACTCGAGAGGCTTAGGACCGGAAGTTTCTTCCTCTCCTCTCGAGTAGTAGCCTTGAGTGGAGCCGTCGGACTCGTATAGTATGAGCCTTGCAAGCGTGGCGTCCGTGCCCGTTATCTTTACCCTCATCGTAGTGTCGCCAGACTCTATCACGAAGTTGTAGCGGGTCAGCGAGCTGTCAGAAACGATTACCGTGTCCGTGTCGCTGCCCACGCTCACGACAAAGCTCTTTGTCGCGTTCGTGTCGTCGTAGAAGAACTCCAGTGCAAGGTTGTAGTCCATGGATGCGTCGAGGCCGTCAAGGGTGTAGATCAGGGAGTCCACTCCCCAGTCAACCTTGTAGGCTCCGAAGTCGCGTGTAGAGCTCCTGTATGTCGTGTATGGGGTAGCCTCTGCGCCGCATTCGAAGTATATCACGGGTAGGATGTCGTCGCATTCGGAGCGATGGCTCGTCACGTAGTAGTTCGAACCCGAAAGGGCTGTCCATTCAAAAGCAAGATGTTTACTTGATAACCTTGAAAGATAGACGTGCGGGTTGTATACGGAATCTGCCATCTCTTCTGTCGCAGTCGTTTTGAACAAGGGGTTGTAGGTGACGAGTTTTGCCTTGTTGTCCTGTGTGCTGATTAGGGTGTATACGCCTGAGGAGGTCGTTATGCCCTTTACCGAACCCTTGAATAGGGTGTCTGTGCCGCGCCAGAACGTGTCGCCCACGCACCGCCACTTGCGAAGAACTATGCTGTCAGACGGAGTACGCTTAGCATAGGTCAGATACACGTTGCCTTCCGTTATGTCTATAGCAGGCCAGGCGAGCGCAGAATCGCTTACGGTATCCACTTCTGCAATGCTTCCTATCCTGGAGACAAAGATGTTCTTGTTGCCGTATACGAAAGAAAGGTATAGGTTATCGTCATCATCTACAGCCATTGCAGGTGCGCAGTATATCGGTGAAAGCGATGCGCCTGTCATGCCGTAAAGGGTGTCTATCTTGATTCCGGAACCGCCAGCTGTCTTGTGGAAGTTGAGAAGAGCAATGGAGTTTAAAGTAGAAGGGCTATTACCCTTAGCAATAAAAGCACTGGTATAAGAAGTATCATCCATTGATATAACTCTGGGTTCAGATATGATCTGAGCCCATGATCCACGCGCTGCTACTAGTGGATTGAAAGAAGGAGCATATACATTACGCTGGTAAAGAGACTGATCACTAGTTGATGCATTTACCCACGAGATGACGGCTGTGTCGTTAACCATACCCACTGACGGGTAACTGCCCGTGGCAGCTATCGTAATAGAAGTGTCCCACTCGTTGCCGTCGTCTGACTCCGAATATATCACGTTGCCCGATGAGTTCGTGAATACCATGCACTCCTTTGAGGAGCCCGCAACCTGCTTGCCAGACGTGTACGCGGTCGAGTTGATGCTTCCCGAGCCATTTGCGATTGAGTACTGGTGCTCGGAGAAGCCGTAGAATGAATCGTTCTCGACGTGTACCCAGTAACGGAACACGAGCGAAGGCGTGGGTTTGTTGGGGACTCGACTCCAGGTATAGGAACCTTTGTATCCCGTATAGACTATTGTATCGGTATCTACCATCTCGGTCCTTATCGTGCCATAAGTGCCGTCTCTGTCCGGGTCAATATCCGAAACAAGACGGGTGAAGGTCGCGCCGCCGTTCACCGAGTAGTCTATATCCAGTCCGTCAGGCGATGAGCCTTCTTCGCATATAACTCCCCAGGGTATTGTTCCGCTCCCGCCTGGTACATAGGGAGGGGGACAGCTTAACTTCGGATCATCAGGCATAGGGTCCCATGGCGCAGTAGGCAATATCGAAAAGCCAGCACTCTGGCCATAACCGAGGACGACATCGTCCGTGTAATTATAAGGTGTTCCTTTGTTATCGTATGCATATACGCGTACGAAAGCCGTATGGTTGTAGTTCTGCTCGTTCGAGGGAACCGCCCAAACCTGTTCACGTTTAGAGTATGGAGCCACAGGGCTAGGCGATACGTACTTCCATGTGCCGCTCAAACCATTGCTCGTGTACTTTAGAACGAAATAGATGTTTTCAGGAGGGTTATTTTTGTTGCTGTATGTCCATTTGATGGGATGATTGTAGCCGGCACTGACATTCTCCCTGTGCGGCTCTGTTACGGTAAGCGATGGTATCTGACCGCCACCCGGGTCTCCTATTCCGAAAACAGGACCTGACAGGATAGCACCACTATCACCATCCCAAGAGGGAATCGAGTAGTGACTCCATTGAACAGCTATCAACTTCTGTGCAGTTCTTCCTGAAAACACGTCTTCGTAGTCATAATGCATATTGCGCGTAAAGCTTTCCCATTCATTAAGACAAGTTCCAGAAGTCCCCATATCTACATAACCCGGTTGGGTCCAAAGGTCGCTGTTATTGCGGCAATAATGCATCCAGTTTGTATCGTCTTGATCGTCGACAATCAATAGTGACAACCTCGCAGCAACAGCCTTGTCGCACTGTGACCAGCTTACTATAAGGTTTTCGGTAACAGGTCCTGTTAGGCTTACGTTTACTTCCTTGCGCATGCTGGGCCACGGATCCAGAGCTGTACTTCCAGACCCTCCGTTGTTATCAACCTTAAAGTCAACATTGCCTAGGCCGTCGCCTGACCAGCGGATGTCAGCGTTTGCGTCGCCGCCCCAGCAGTCTATGTACCACTCGTTCAAGTTCGGGTAATTCTTACTGATTACCATATTGTCAACATAGCATTTGAAATCGCCTTCTTCATCGGCAATGCTGTCGGCATAACACATGACTAGATCAGTAAGCTCATATCCGCTTGCCGGGGTAATGTTGTAGATCATATCAACCCATTGTCCTTTTGGGAAGCTCATGTAGTCTGGAGCCATGCGTGTTCCAAAACGGTCAATACAGTATCCATAATCGTCGTCGAAAAGCCGTGAAAGCCAGCCGTCAGGTTCTGATGCTTTTGCGCTCTTGCCATCGAAGGCGACTCTCGCCACGGTTCTGTTGTTGTAGGTGGGGCAATCCTTAACGTAGAGCTTGGCGTAAAGGAACAGCGGTTTTGAGTCGAATGTTTTCTGGACGTCGACGATCTTTCGGTAAAGGCATTCACCATAAGGGGATTCGCTGTCTTCATTACGGTCGGTTCCTGAAAACTTGAAACAGTAAAGATAACCGCCGGATGGTGGTGTAATTCCCTCCTCCGTGTATTCTACAGTTCTTGCAATAGGCAATCTTACACCCTCTCGGGAACTGGCTCGGTATGCCCAAGGCATATTGACGTAGGGGTAGTCGAATGGAGGTTCAAAACTCGCAACGTCGGAGGAAAGATTATTATAACTCCAAGTTTCATGGTAAACAACAGTTGCATGGTAAGGAGCAAACTTATTTGGATCGCATGGTGCCCAGGTTGTTGTGGGGAGATTGTAGAAGAATAGCCCGTCTTTTTTCTTTTTGAGAAAATAGAAATAAGTAGTCATCGTAACAGAGTTAGTCCCTTGCGAACGTCCAATATACTCCCTTGCGTTGTTTGGAGAAGTATAGTTGTAACCAGTTACATTCATCCATGCTATTGGTGGATTACTCTGGAATGAAGCTCTTCCTGTAGTTACTTCAAGTTTGTATACATCAGCCTTGTAAGTTCCGGAAGGGTATTTTGTTTCGTCCGGGCTAGGAGGAGATGTAAATTCAACCTCTACATCGGTGTCGACTTGAGATAGGTAAGGACCGGGATAACTGGTCTTAGATAGGTAGTAAGGTGGAATGACCCATTGGCATGCTTTTTCGGCATCTACGCATCCATAACCAGTGTAAGTATCCCATCCTGAGCTTGCAGGTGATGCTGTGATATCTCTTGCGGAAAGTTTGAGCAGCCATGCCATATCCCACAGGGTTCAACAAGTGGATTAAGGTCCTTAAGAAGAGCGCAGACGCCGGATACTATCGGTGCGCCAAAAGAGGTTCCACCCTCATAAACATAATCGTTATCGTTTGGAGGATCGTCTAAAGTCCATTCAGTTGTGTACACGAGATCAAGTGGGTTGCTCGACTCTCCAGCCGGGGCGCAGACGCTTGTGTTCGAGTGAGGTATTCCATAACTACAAGGAACACCGTTGCTTTTTAGACCGGCCACAGATAAAACGGAGTTGCGAAAATGATCTAACGATGGACCGGGCTGGTAATCTGTTTCACCTGCCGTAACAACCAAGGAACCATTATTATAGGCATAAATACAAGCGTCCTCAAGAACTTGATAGTAATAGGGAAAACCCCAACTCGCATTAATAACAGGATCACCTCTGTCAGAGCAATGCCTAATAACTTTGGCGGCGTCAGCAGCCATAGCTTGAAATTCATCTTCAGGGCCCCAAGTGTCCCACTTTCCACTGTACAAGGTTGCTAAAGGGGCCACACCGGAGATTCCAAGCCCATCACCGTATGTGCCGTTGTTCTGCTCAGCGGCGATAATTCCTGCAACCCTGGTTCCGTGCTGAGCCGCAGGTGTTACTTCAGCCCAATTCTGATTCTTGTATTTGACTTTTCCTAATGCATTTAGCTCCCAATGGGTGTTGTCGATGCCGCAATCGGTCACGCCAATCTCTATGTTCCTGTTCGCGAGAGAGTACTCCCAGGCTTTTGTCAAACGGATATCCTCATTGGTCACCCAATTTGCGTAATCGCCGGTGTTCTTAAAAGGCCACTGTCTCCAGAATTCAGGATCATCGGGTATATACTCCCTAAGACCTACGGTTGAATTTTTTTGAACCGATATAACCTGGCTCAAAATCGTATCGAGTTCTCCTAGCGCGGAATCCCTCTCACTAGTGCTGGAAAAACCAATCACGAATAAAGCCGTAAGGTCTGGGAATCTCAGAGTGTCATCGCCTGATATGGTTATTGTATCTGCAGGGTTGAATGAAGGCTCGGACACTCCACGTAAAACGTAGTCTGCTCCTAATTGAGAAAGGATTGTTTTTACGGTATCGGGTGCAGTGAGCTGGCCTATTGTACAGCTATCGAGCCCGGAAGGCATGAAGACTGTTGAGCTTCTAAAATGAAGCAATAGTTCCTTTTCAGGTGTAAGAGCCTGACCAATGACAAAGAAAAGCGCAAAAGCCAGACATAGCTTTTGTAGGGTTATACTTTTCACAATTACTCCATGTTTTTTATTTTGTTTTACGGGTTCTTGTTGTTTGAGGATTACCTCCTTTCCCTTTTTTTAGGTTGTTGCTAGTTGTATAGAACCTCTTTCATTATACCTATTTCAAATCCTTGCCACCCAGCTTGATCTCTGAAGACTTTATAAACAATTGAGTTGCCATCCGGTGAGAACTCTGGGGAATTCACTGATTGATATTCAGTATATTTGGTATCCCTGGGTGTTGCATCCAACATCGTCATCGTATCCGCCAAAACGTCCAGAAGCATTATCTGCTCTGATGTTCTTTTAATCAAAGAATCTGCAGGTTGGCATCCCGTAAAGGCAATGTAGCGGGGATCTGTTTGGTTGACAGTACAATCTGAATAATGATTGCAGTCTTTTATCGGAAGCCCCGTTCTCGAATTGCTAGTAAAGGAAAATATGGTATCCATTACTACTACTGCTGTATCGCCAGGAAACAGATCGAAATTCAAAGGGAAGCTTCTTACCTCAAAGTTGTGAGCTAGTATAAGCTCATATTGGCCAGAATTCAAGTTATACCTGCGCAAGCCCTCATAAGGGAAAATCACATAAATAATGCTGTCACTGACCTTCGAGAAATGTGCATAAACATCAGATTCATAGGTGTGAATGGTATCTATTATCTCGCCTTCAAGATCCGTAATCACAAGCATATCCGCTCCCCAGGAAATGTTACCATCCTCCATGGTCTCTTTTTCCCAGTAAGCCAGTCTGTTTCCAACCGGTGCGACCTCGCAAAGCAGGGAACTGCCCTTTACCCTTTTAACTACTTCGACTCCCTTACCTTCAGGGTCTGTCCGGCATATCGCCTGTACAATGTTCGTGTCCTCGAAATTCCAACAGATAAAGTAAATGTAATCACCGCCAGGATCCCATTGTGGATTGGAAATTATTGGGTCTTCTAAAGGCATCTCTTCAAGTTCTACTATTATTTCGGGCTTCGAGGGGCCTGGGAAAATAGAACATGAAAAAATCGTCATTGCGGGAAGAAAAAAAAATAAGCTAAGCAGTCGTATCCGCTTTTTAAAACATTCTGGACATAATGACAAATTTACTTCCAGACCTGTTTGCTTAGGAAATAGCTGTCTCTCACCTACACTCTTATTCACTCTTCCTCTATGAATCCATTATCTAATTATTCACTCCCCTTCAGAAACACTTTTCACTCTGCAACGATAAATTATATCAAAAATCCAATTCTTGTCAAGTAGTTATTGCAACTTAATAATCTCAAACCTAAAGAGGTTTTCTAATGAATCTCTCTCTCTTGCCCTAATCCTGCCCTAAAAATGCCCTAACTGATAGCGATTTGTGGATTTAAGTAAACGCACGTCTTCACAAATGGGTATATAGGCTTACGAGCCTCAAATGAGGCTTTTTATAAGCTCAAAAACTACGCTGCTTAAGTGTATGGTTAAGTTCTATTGACTTCGTGGAAACGGGCTAAAATGCGTCAGTTAGCTTTAGAAATCCGATGCTCTATCCTACTGAGCTACGGGCGCTTATGTGAGTGCAAAGCTTAAGCTTCTTCTCAAGTAGGATATTTTACTCCGCGCAGTGTAGTTGTCAAGATAAGGTCAGGATTAAAGAAACGTAGCCACATTTTATGGTCAAATACTCCCCAAAAGTAGCGGCTGGAAGCCGCATTGGCCGAACGAGCGCTCGAAGCGAGCTTTTGAAGTTTGCCTCTGGCAAACTTCTTCTAACGCAAAACCACCGCCTTCTTCGTTACCGACGTCTTCCCGCTCTCCAACTTTACAAAGTATACCCCGGACGAAAGCCCTGCCTTCATCGCCACTTGCCCCTCGCCCTGGACGCAGAGCGATTCAATCCTTCTGCCCGAAGGATCGTAAAGGCTAATGGTTCCCTGTTCACCTGAGGGGATTGAATAGCGGATTGAGGAGAGTGCAGTAATCTCAAGCTGGATGGCGGAGGGGGTCTCGGCAATCCCCGAGCCGTAGAGGGTTTTGGACATCTCGTCATCTTCGTCGGACTCGTCCGGGTCCATGATGGTGCGAACGATTAGGGTGTAGTTCGAGGCATCAGGAGGGGTAAACTCCTTGAAGGATAACGTATCCTCGGTATCGGCGGGAAGGGAGTAAGGTAATGTATCGGCATATACTATGGTTTCGGCTTTCCTAATCTCCGCAATCACGAGAAAGGTGTCAGCCGCTTTACGGCCAAAGTTCTTAATCCGGGCTGTAGGTGTGTAGCCGGTCGCCTTCCAGACCGAATCGCCGGAAAGTATACCCTTAATACCAACGTCGTAGTCCGCGTAGCCGTTGAGGCTAATATCGTCCCAATAAACCTTCTCGCCTTGCCAGGGTATATCAACCCTGTGCCCCTCGACCCATAAAACAACACTATCAAGGCTTGCGTCAAGTGGAATGTAAGGAGCTTTATCAATTATTTCTTCCTTGATGTTTCTTTTAAACGAATGCCAGAGGGTATCAGTCGGGAAATTGATTATTTCAAGGAATGCGAGATGAGGAACATTGCCGATAGGGATCCTCGGCAATCGGAACAAATATCCAACTTCCCAGTAATTGGGATTCCCCGCATTCACATAAAGAAGAGCCATGGCTATACATGTTTTAGAAGTATCATGTTCGAATGGCTCTACAGAGAATTGAAAGCACAATGTGTCAAGGTCTTCTAACGTTTTTCCGGGATAGAATCCCTGCGTAAGGAATGCGTCCTCGACATACGGCACACCGGGTTGTTCAGGTACGGTACGAGTGTCGCCAGAACCAGAAAAATCGCCTGTAAAAGCCTTATCTGGATCATGGCGATTAGCTACTGCCACACTTGTAATTCCGTAGGTTTTGGTGTATGTATGCCACACGTCGCTGTCCTTCTCGAATCCTGCGTCCTTTACAAGATTCACTTTCTCCAATGCAAGGAGCATCAAGGGCACTACGAAAACAACAGAAAACTTCCTCACTGTGTCCTCCTTATAGAGTGATTAGATAATATCCTATTCCCCTTTAGAAATTTGTCAAGAAGCGCGTTGAAGGCTGATACAGGTTAAGAAACGGTCTGCGGGTGCAACAAGACCCAGGTGCAATACCTTACCCCCACGTCTAATCCGCAAAGAATGGAGGCGGGCTTGCGCCCGCCTCCCCTGGTACGTGCATTATCCCGTGAATCTAGCTACTTTCGTTCCATAGTCCAGGAGCCGTCCCAGCCGTTGAACTTCCACCACTTGCCGTACGCGAGCGCGTCGTTGTTGATGGGGAAGAATCCTGACCAGTGGCCTACGAGCTTGCCAACATCGTCGTAGATATCGCCTTCCTTGACGAAGTAGCAGTCGTCCACTACGTCCCAGGCGACTCCGTACCATGTGCCGCTGTTGTGCAGATAATCTGCGTAGCTGCACCACGAGCCGTTGTAGACGGGCGGGTCAACGGCTTCGCTCAATGATCCTTTTATATCGCCCGCATCGTTGCCGGTGTACGTGCCGAACCAATCCGAGGCGACAAGCGCGCCCGTGAGCATCATGCTGAAGAGCAGCGCTGCCATGCATTTCTTAAGCATGTCTTCTCCTAAGTTAGTTTGTTTATTATACGGATTTTTATGTCCGCATTTTGCCGATATTATAATAAGAAAAATAAATTGTCAATATTTTGAATACAATTACGCTTGGAGCCCGCGGGTTCGGTTCCGGCTGAAAAATCAAACTTAATACAGGCAAGGCTTGACACCCGCAAACAGCGGGCATATACTATCTCTAATAGCATCAGGAAGAGTGTATTGAATCCGGACATCGGTTGCATAAGATACAGAAGTTGGACTTATACCTGAAAGGAGGGTACGAAGTCGAATGGCGAGAAACCCCGCAAGGACTCTTGTAAAAGAGCCTGATTTTGAAACCCAGAAAAAGGAGGGTTTCTTCCCGAGACTGGTTCAGAATTTTTTTTTCTGGGGTTTTATAGGCGGAATAGTCACATGGTTTATAGGGGCCTGGGCCGAGTCGCTGTTCTTCATGCACAACAGTTATTTTTACCAGTTCTTCAATCCATCGAGCTACACTTTGATAGTAAGAATAGTGGTTTCGCTCGTATTTGTCTTCCTGGGTTCGATGGTGGAGCTTGCGCTCAAGCGCTACCGCCGGGTACAGGCGCGCAGGGCTAAGGAACTCAGCGCGCTTTTCGAGACGAGTGCCGCGGTTTCGTCCATCCTCAACGAGTCCGAGCTCTACGAGCTGATAGTCGAAAAAGTGAGCAAGCTCATCGAATCGGACGGCTGCATCGTTTTCGGCTACGACAGCGAAAAGAAGGAACTTGCGCCAAGGGCGACGAGCCTTAAGCTCTATCAAAGCCAGATAATGAAAGCAAACATTCCATTAGGTCAGGGTATAACCGGCCGCGCCGCACTCGAACGCCGGCCCATACTCGCCAACAACACGCATCTTGACCC
This sequence comes from bacterium, assembly GCA_012517375.1. Taxonomy (NCBI): domain Bacteria; species bacterium. Next base: position 10,075 of record JAAYVC010000027.1, read on the forward strand.
TAATGCCAGAAGGATGCCAGGCACGCCCGAGGAGCCTACCTGCATCCTTGCCGCCCCCCTGATATCGGGAGACGAACTCCTGGGCTGCATGAGCGTCCTGCGGCTGAGTGAACGCGAATTCAAGACGCAGGATCTCGAGCTTTTAAGTCTCTTTGCGAGTCAGGCATCCGAGGCTGCATACCGTTCAAGGCTTTTTTCAAGATTCCTCGAATCCGAAGAGCGCTTCCTGAGATTTGAATCTGCAGTAACGGACGTTATATACCGCTACGATAACGTCCGAAAAGAGTACGACTTCATATCGCCTTCTCTAGAGATGCTCACAGGCTACACTATGGAGGACGTAAAAGAACATCAGACGGATTTCTGGGAAAACCTTATCTACAAAGACGATTCGGCAAGGGTAAGGAAGGCTTATGCGGACTTTCAGGCTAGAGACGGTGATAGTTCATACAATCTTGAATACAGGATAGTGCGCAGGTCGGGCGAGGTGATTTGCGTCAACGAGCGCGGTAACTTCGAGACGGACCATGAGGGCAGGATAACAAGCTTCAATGGCGTGGTGCGCGATGTTACCGAGCAAAGAAGAGCGGAGAAACAGCGCAGCATCAAGGCGCGGCTGCAGGAGCGGCTCAGGCAAACCAAGACGATAGCCGATTGCCTTAGGCTGGGCTGCGAGGCCGTTCGGGATGCAGGGCTCTTCAAACGCGCGGTGTTCACAACAAAAAACGAAAAAGGCGAGACGACCAATGTAGGCTACGTCGGCGTAGACCCAACGCTCGTAGAGGAGATGAGCAGGAAGCCTCCGGCATCGAAAGAAGTGTTCGAAAAAATTCTTCGGGAGGAGTTCAGGATAAGCAATTCCTACTTTGTACCCCAGGAGTCCGGCGTAAGCAAGCTCATCGACGATTCAGGCAGGTACATTCCGCAAAATGAATCCGCGGGCGAGGGCGAGGATGCCTGGCGTCCGGGCGACGAGCTTCTTGTGCCAATGTTGTCGATGGATGGAAACGTCGAGAGTTTTCTTTCCGTCGATACTCCATACGCAGGCAAGAGGCCTGAAAGGAATGTCATTCTCTATCTCGAAGACATAACCGACATGGTGGCAAGGCAGATACACGAGTTAGAGAATCTTGCCGCACTCCGCGAATCTGAGGAGCGCTACAGGCAATTTACGGAACGTGCAATGGTAGGGGTCTACATCTATTCTGCAGACCGCTTTCTGTACGTTAACCCGGAGATGGAGAAAATCCTCGGCTATTCGCGCGAGGAGTTGCTCGGTATGAACCCGTGGGAACTCGTTCTGAGGGAGGATATTGAGGGTCCGCTAAGGCAGAGGGACGAAGCAAAGGCGAGGGGTGAAAAGGTTCCGCCGAGCTACGAGATGCGAGTGAGGCGCAAGAGCGGCGAGACTGCGGTGCTCGAGGTCAAATCGGACAGCATAGTCTATCTTGGGATTGAAGCAATGTTAGGCAACTGCGTCGACATCACGGAGCGCAAAAGGGTTGAGGAGGCTCTCAGGGCGTCGGAAGAACTCAACAGGGCAATCGTGGAGCGCTCTCCTTTAGGGGTTTCAATGCGCGACACTAAGGGCAGCCTTATCAGCGTCAATGAATCATGGAAGAAGATATGGGCGATTCCTGCTGACGAGCTTGAATTGGATATTAAAAGGCCGAGGGAGCGCCTTGAATTCGACGAAAGGGACGACTATCTGAAGGAATGGCAGGATGATGTAAGGAAGATATATAGCGAAGGGGGCTACCTGCATATCCCTGAAGTAAAAGTCCTTAAGCCGCGGCCCGGAGGCGCGGAGTGGGTGTCGCATCACTTTTACGCATTAAAGAACCCGCAAGGCGGCGTTCGACTCGTGGTGGTGCTTACAGAAGATATCACCGAACACAAGAAGGCGGAGGATGCGTTGGTAGATTCCGAGGAGCGATACCGCAGTCTTACTGAAAAAGCGCTTGTGGGCGTCTACATCTTCAGTCAGGACAACAAGTTCTTGTACGCCAACCCCGCGGTCGAAAAGATATTCGGCTACACCGAGAAGGAGCTCGCCGCGATGCGCGACCCCTGGGGGATAGTCCTTGCAGAGGACATGGAAAAAGTAGTCGAAAAGAGGGCAAGGGATATCCGTGACGGCAAAGAGGTCTCGCCAAGCTACGAACTCAGGATAAGGCGCAAAAACGGCGAGATAGCAGTCATAGAGATTAAATCGCACCCCATTAACTTCAAGAACAAGCCGGCATATCTAGTCAACTGCATCGATGTGACCGAACGAAAGAGGGCTGAGGAGGCGCTCAGCCGCGAGCACACAGCTTTCAGGATAATCGCAGAGGCATCCATTCACTCCGAGGATATCGCAGGACTCTGCCAGAGCGTGATATCCGGTCTCGTAGAAGCCCTTGGTTTCGACGCGGCGACGTTCAGAACCTACGACGCGGAGGAGCGGATACTCAATCTTGTTTCGCACGTAGGCCTGCGCGAAGAGGAGAAGAAGGAGATAGCGTATCTTCAGTCGATAGACGATAAGCGATTTGTGGCTGCTCTGACCGCGCGATCGCGCAAGCCTTTAATAGCGCCCGACGTTCACGAAGAAAAAATTCTCAAGCCGTACATGGATAGACTCCGGATATTCAGTGAACGTTCGCTTATCTCCTGGCCCGTATCCGGAGGCAAGGGAAACCTCCTCGGCGTGCTGCACCTGTGGGCAAGGAGGCGCGTGGATATTTCATCTGCCGACAAGAGCTTTTTCGAAAGAGTCAGCGGCATGTTTGCAGCAGTCCTGGAACGCAAGCAGGCCGAGGACGCGCAGAGGGAATCGGAGGAGCGTTACAGGGCATTCACCGAAGAGGCGATGGTGGGCGTCTATATCTACCGCGACGGCCGGTTTCTGTTCGTAAACAAAGAGATGGAGAAGATTACGGGCTACTCTAAAGAAGAACTCATCAAGAATCCCCCTGACATCCTGGTGCTGCCCGAGGAGGAGCCATTTCTCAAGTCCAGGGAGGACGCCCAGAAAAAGGGCAAGCCTGTTCCCTCCCAGTACACGATGCATATAAGAAGAGCCGACGGACGCATAGCGATTCTTGAACTCAGAACAAGACCCGTTATCTACGAGGGAACAATGGCTTTTTTAGGCAACTGCATAGATGTGACTGAGATCCGCAAGGTTCAGGAGGCGCTCAGCGAATCCGAGGAGCGCTACAGGGTACTTACCGAAGAGGCGATGATGGGCATATACGTGGCGAGCGGCGACCGGTTCCTTTTCGTCAATCCTGCGATGGAGAAGATTACGGGCTATTCGAGAGAGGAGCTCATGGACATGGAAACAAGCGAAATAATAATGGCCGAGGACATTGAGATGATAAAGGAGAGAAAAAAGCGTCGCAAACCGGGAGACCCTGACCAGTACAACATGAACATAAAAAGAAAGGATGGAAGCAAGGCAGTGCTCGAAGTAAGAACCAGGCCTTTGTCGCGAGAAGACAACGAAAGGGTTTTTCTGGGAAACTGTATTGATGTCACGGAGCTTGTCATGCAAAGGGTGCAGATTGAGCGCGCCAAACAGGAATGGGAGAGGACCTTCGATTCGATATCGGATCTTGTAATGATACTGGATAGCAGGCAGAGGATAATAAGAGCCAACAGGGCTGTTTCAGAGTACGCAGGAACCTGGTTCAACAAAATAATAGGAAAGAACTATCTGGAGATTTTTCACCTCTCCGGCGCCGATGCGCGCAAGAGTATTCCGCTTTTGCGGATAAAATCCAAGTTTCCGGAGTATTTCGAGATAAGGGATCCTCTTAAAAACAAGACTTTTTCCGTCTCGGTTGCTCCTGTAACCGACAATTCCGGCGACATAGTCGCAAGGGTCTGTGTAGCTCGCGATATTACGGAAATGCGAAGGATAGAGGAGGCGCTCGTCGAATCCGAGGCGCAGTTCAGGGGTTTTGCTGAAAGCGCACAGGAAATAATATTCAGCCTCAGTCACGACGGCAAGGTGCTCTACATCAACCCGGCAATCAAAGAAATATTCGATTATGACCCTGAAAGGATAGTGGGCGCCGATCTCAAAGCTATCCTGGATAATTTCGGCGTTTCCGCCACGACCCGCTCGACTCTCACAGGCAATCTTTTCGATGAGGTTCTCTCCGAGAAGACGGCTCTTTTCGAAATCGAACTGGAGGATTCTCAAAAACGCATTCACGTGCTCGAGATATCTGCGAAAAGACTCCCGATGCAGATACTCGGCATCGCCCGAGACATCACCAAACGCAAACGAATGGAGGAGCAGCTCGTAAGAGCCTCAAAGCTGGCTTCGATAGGTGTGCTTGCCGCAGGCATCGCCCATCAGGTGAACAATCCTCTTGCAATAATGCTTGCGACGTCTACGGTTCTCCGCGACCTCATAACCGGAGCAAAGGATGTTCCGGAAGCTCTGTCGGACGAAGCGTCGAAGTATCTTGATACGATGGAGATGCAGGTTGAAAGGACTAGAAGGGTTGTTTCAGGTCTTCTCGAGTTTACCCAGCCGAAGCGGGGCGAGGTCATTCCTTCGGACGTTAACGGCATACTCGCGGAGGCGCTCGAGCTGCTCGCCGAGCCGCTTGCTTTGCCAGGGCTGGATTTCGAGCTTTCGTTGGACGAGAATCTGCCGCCGGTCATGGTCGACAGGGTTGCTCTTCAGCAGGCTCTGGTCAATATCATCCAGAACGCCTGTGAAGCCATGGATGGCAAGGGGACCATCCTCCTAAAAACCGAAGCGGGAGCTCCGGATACAGTCCGGGTGGTGATAAGCGACAACGGGCCCGGCATCCCTTCGTACATAAAGGAGGAGATATTCGAGCCTTTATTCACGACCAAAACCGACAAAAAAGGCACCGGACTTGGCCTGCCCGTGAGCGTGATGCTCCTGGAACGTTTCGGAGGAAGCATACGTCTAGAGGATACTCAAGGCGGAGGAGCGACTTTTATTGTGGAAATCCCTGTTAAAGGAAAGGAGAGCGATGACGACTGAAGCCCCGAGGGAACGCATAAGGGTCCTTCTCGTCGACGACGAAAAGCCTTTTCTCGAAGCCACTTCAAGAGCGCTTAATACGAGAGGGTGCGTCGCAAGCGTTGCCTCCAGCGCCGCCGACGCCATTACCGCACTCGAGACGCGCTTCTTTGATGTGGTGGTCCTTGACCTGAGGATGCCGGGAATGGACGGACTAGAACTCATGAGAAAGCTTAGCGCCGAGCGGCCGACGCAGAAGGTCGTCATGGTTACCGGACATGCCACGGTCTCCACCGCCGTCGAGGCGATGAAGCTCGGAGCCTTCGAGTTCCTCTTGAAGCCGGTAAAGATAGAGGATTTACTCAGGGTCATTCAGCGCGGCGCGGAACTCGGCAGCCTTGAGCGCGAGAACATCGCTCTCAAGGAGGAGCTTGAACGCCGGAGGGGAACCGACACGATTGCAGGGGAGAGCGATGCCGTAAGGAGCGTGAAGGAGTTCATCGCCAACGCGGCCGAATCGAATCTGCCCGTTCTCATAATCGGCGAAAGCGGCACGGGCAAGGAGCTAGTTGCGAGAGCGATACATGCCCAGAGCGGCCGTTCTGCAAATCAGCTCGTTATAGTTGACGGTGCAACGCTGCGCGAGGAGCTTATCGCGTCCGAGCTCTTCGGACACGAGAAGGGCGCTTTTACGGGTGCGGTATCCAAAAAGGCCGGGTTGTTCGAGGTCGCCGACAGGGGAAGCATCTTTCTTGATGAGATAGCCGAACTCTCTACAGCAAACCAGGCGTCGCTTTTGCGCGTCATCGAATACGGCACCTTCAGACCCCTCGGAGGACTCAGGGAGGTTCAGACCGACGTGCGGATAATCGCCGCTACGAATCAGGATACTAAACGTCTTGTAAGCGAAGGCAGGTTCCGCGAGGACCTTTTCTACAGACTCAACGGCTTAAGCCTGCGCATCCCTCCTTTGCGCGAGAGAGTCCAGGATATTCCGGTTCTAACGGATTTCTTCCTTTCCAGGCTTAACGCTGCTAACTCATCACGGATTAAGATATCGAAGGACGCCCGGGACGTTCTCATGGGCTACTCATGGCCGGGAAATGTGCGGGAACTTCTTTACGTCATCGAGCGAGCGGCGCTCCTTGCGAGGAAAGAGGGCTTGATAACGCCTCAGTTTCTGCCGGTGTTTGATTCCGGCGATAGGAACACCGAGCAAAAGGATGTAAAATCGGAATCGCTGCAGGCTCTTTTAGAAGAAAAACCAACGCTTGCCGAACTCTCAGCCAGATACGAAAACTTTTATATTAGCCGGCTGATGAAGGAGTTCGCAGGGAATAAATCCGAAGTAGCAAGGGTTCTGGGGATTTCGAGGTCGGTGCTGTACGAAAAACTCAGGCGTCTTGGTCTTGATTGAGGGCAATCCTCTATCTATAACACATGTACTGAAACAGTACAAAAAGATCCCGGGAAACTGCATATTTGTACTGATTTCGTACAGCGTGTGAACTCTATCCTGAGAACGCATTTCTATTAAGTTCAATAAAAAAGCAACTTAATGTTAATGTTCCTCCTGGCATGGAACTTGCTATCAAAAAAAACGCGAGTTTGTGTTGAGCGGTACAGGCAGTGTCTAAGGGTAGACACACCAACCTGAGAGAGTGGCAGGGGGGTGAGGGCGAAAGGCTTGCAAGCAAATACTCTTTGGAGTGCACTTTGGATAAAACTAGTAAAAAGATTTTATTTGTTGATGATGAGAGTGAATTCGCCGTAATGATGAGCAAGGTCCTTGATTTGCGGGGTTTTTTTGTTCAAACCGCGAATTCAGGCGCTCACGCCCTCAAAGCATACTCGTCCCAAGAATACGATCTTGTTGTTACCGATCTTAGCATGCCTGGCATGGACGGCATTGAGTTGGTGCGCGAGATCCGGAAGATGAACCCCTCACAACGAATAATAATCATAACGGGCTTTCCTTCGCAGATGTCTCAAAGGCAGGCTTTCAAGCTCGGTACAATCAATTACATCGTAAAACCCTTTTCAATCAACAGATTTCTTGAGGTTGTGGCCGAGGCGCTTGAGGAGGAGGACGAGGACGGTCTTGTAGGCCCAATAAGGCTGAAATGCGAGGATTTGATCCAGATGTACGCACTGGGAGCCAAGAACATAGTCATCGAGATCATGAACGCCCAGAACGGCGACATGGGCAGGGTGTACATAGAAAAAGGCAAGGTCGTTCATGCCGAAGTTAACAAGTTGAAGGGAGAGCACGCCTTTTACGAGATACAATCATGGAATTCAGGAATCTTCAGGACAGAGGCGCTCAGGGGTCGGATTCCGCACACGATAGACCGCAGCCCGGACGCCTTGATTCTCGAGGCTGCGCGCAGATGCGACGAAAAACCCGATTCGCGGGTGAGGCTTGCAAAAAAGTAGGAAGGTGCTTTTAGTGAAGAAAATAAAAGTAAACTCCTTGCATACCTTTGAGAAGTTCGTCGAGCTGATGGAGACGCTTCCTGGAAGCTACGAGGTCGCAATAAGTTCGTGTGACGGCGAGGAGGGTATTCTCTTCTGCGGTAATAAAATCATCCGCAAGGCGGCATGCAAAGACCTCTCAGGCATGAATGCGCTTGGCCAGATACTTTCCTGGGACGGCATTAACTTCAACATCCGCAAGGTTGCGGCATGCCCGGAGCAGGATATCTACGTGCCCATAAATTACCTTTTGAAGGTTCTTCGGGAAAAGACCGGAGCAGGCATCTTCTAACATCCGAACAACCTTGCCGATTCCCTTATTTATACTATAATAATTCTTGAGCATACAAACAAGGAGGGCGTTCATGCCCGAGGAGATTATTAATCAAATAAAACCGAATATCCTTTTAGTCGACGATGAAAAGGATTTTGCCCAGGCGATGTCGACTCTTCTGAGCGCCGAAGGGTTCCAGGTTTCGCTTGCCCATTCAGGCACGGAAGCGCTATCGGTCTTTGACAGGAACCAATTCGACCTCATCGTTACCGATCTCAAGATGCCGATTATGGATGGAATTGAGTTAGTGAGACAGGTCCGTAAACTGAATCCTAATCAGCCCATAGTCATAGTCACGGGGTTTCCCGGACAGCTTACGCCTTGGAACAGAAGGCTGAATGAGACCGAGGAGGACGTTTTAGAGCTGGGTTCGCTCAGCTATCTGGTTAAGCCTTTTCAGCCGAAAAGGCTCATAGAGGTCGTAAAGAGCGCTATAGAAAAGAATAAGACGCGACCCAGAAAAACCATACAGGAAGTGCAAATCCGCAACCTCAAGGCGGAGAAAGGAGGGGTTAACTGGGTGTCAAAGATAGCCCAGAAGACGCTTGAGGAGAACGCCGAGTCCATAGACGGTCTAATGGCTGTGGGTCTTGCAGACACATCAGGAAGAACGCTTGCCCAGGTTAATCCGGCAGGCATCGCGCCGGAGCATTACTGCGGACGGTTTGCAATAATCATGAGCATAATGAGGGAGATTGCCCGTGAGACAGGCTCGGCAAGAATCATTCAGACGCTCGTGGAATCTGAATCCTCCTGGAATCTCGCCCACTTCATAGGAACAAGCAACTACTATCTCTGCATTGTTGCCGCGCGTAAGGCACCCCTCGGCAATCTGAGAACGGTAATTCGCAAGCTGGCGGAACGATTCGAGAAGATAGTGACTTAAACGGTCTCAAAGCCGTTAAGAGCCAATCTAGCGCAGTATTACTGACTTTCTGGTAATGCTTTCACTCCCGCTTTCAAGTCTTATAAAATAGACCGCGCTCGGTAGGTCCGACGGCATCTTCGTCTGTCCGGAACGACTGACGTTAAATGTCGCCACTCTCCTGCCCGAGGGATCAAAGGCTGTAATCGCACCCCCTTTATCCTCGGGAATCGAATAGGTAATCACCCCACCCTCAGAAACTTCTAAAGCGAGATTGGGGCGTTGTGACGATGCCTCCTCAATCCCTTCGAGGGGATAGGTGCAAACGTATTGTCTTATCATTGAGATTGAGAGAAATCTGCAAGTCACAAAAAGACGAGCGCTCTCATCTTTTTGTTTTTGTTATTGCATCTCCTCGAGCTTCTTGCGTGCAAGCTGGCCGGTTTCGCCCCGCGGGTCGAGCGCGAGCGCGTCCCTGAAACACGTACGGGCCATAGTGAAATCGGCTTTGCCGTTCCCGTTCGGTGTGCAGCGGGAGCGTTCGAGATACGCTAGTCCAATGTTGAAGCGTACGTCGGCCAGACCAGAAAACTTAATTCCCAGCCTGTCCATCAGTTCTAGCGAGCGTTCGTAGTGAGTGATTGCTTTGTCCCAGTGCCCCCAGGCTAATGATATCCAGGCAAGGTCTAGCTGCGCCTGGGTTTCAACACCCATGTCCGGATAAAATCCGAGCGCTCGGTCAAGGAAGCTGTCCGCCTCTGGAAGCCTTCGTTCCGCTATGTAGCGCTCGCCTATCTCCACGCATATACGCGGCAGGGCAACAGGGTTGTAGCCCGAAAGCCCGAGACGTTCAAGCCTTGGTGCAATGCTGTCTGCTTCATAAACGCTTCTTGAATACTGGACAAGCGCTTCAACCATCCCGGCATAAGCCAGAACCCTTAACGTATCGCCCGGCGGAATGACCCTCAGGAGTCCGGCAAACTCTTCGGCTGCAAGGTCGTATCGCTCCTTGAGTCCGTGTGCGGACGCCTTGAGCATGCGGGCCTCGTAGATTCGGTGCGTGTCTGATGTGGCCGCTAAAAGCTTTTCTATGATAAGGGTCGCCGAATCGGGCATCCAGCGCCTGACCATAAGCGAGGCGTAGCGTACGCTAGCCTCCTCCCAGAAGCGGGATTGCGGATGCTCCTTGAATATGCGTTCCCATGCCGAAAGGGCGGTCCAGCCGTCGCCGCAGAGGCCTGCAGATATGCCTGACCAGTACAGCGAAAACGGGGCAAGCCTTTCGATATACGGCATGTACAAATCCTGCTTCCGGTACTCATCCGCTATCAGGCTGAAGTATCCGGCTGCGGTATCAATCGATTCAGGCGTCGCTTTAGCCAGATAAGAAAGGCCAAGCCCTTCAACCGCGAGAAGGATGGCCGCAGGGTCGGAGTATCTCTCGAGCGCGCGTTCAAAATCCGAACGAACCTCTACAATTGAATCCTTGTCGGTAACGGCGGACAGCTGTTCGAAAATCTCGAGCGTATGAGCCACCTCCGAGAGGTCGCTTTCCTTTGGTATCCGGCCTAGATGGGTGAGAGCCCAATCGCTTCGGCCTAGCCTTGAATACGCTTCAGCCGCTATCAGATTCTGTTCCGGGTCCCATGCGACGCCTGTTTCCCTTTCTGCATAAAAAAGCACCAGAAGCGCTTTAGCCGGGTTCTCCCTGCGGTTGTAAAGCGCCGAGAGTATGGTAGCCGCCTTCAGCCGCTCCTCCGAAGGCCTCAATGAATCCTCAACGAGTTTTGTGAGACCCCGTTCGGGGTTGCCCATCTTGAGAAGCGAGTCCAGGAGAAGCTCGACGCGTACGGGCTCTACCGGAGGCCGCATAACGGCTGCATTCCAGAATCCGAAAAGCATTGTAAAAGGAAGAGCAAGAAAAGATATAATCCGCATGATAACCTCGGTTGAAACTCTAAGCGAAAACGGGAGCTTGTCAATCGGACAAACTACCATCCCGCATACAGAAAAGTTCTTAAGGTGAGTGTTCAGTCGAGTCGCCTTCCTCTTAAAGAATAAACAACAATCACCCTTCCCCTGCACCTTCCCGACGAGGGAGGGGTTCCGACTCTTAATCGGGGTAGTCAGATTTCTATGGCTCTGGTCAGTATAAGCAATAGAATACGCTCATAATAAAAAGAGAGCAGACCTGGTGTCTGCATCAAAACGGAGGTTTGTTAATGATAATCGAATACGTCGCAAAGGCGTTCGAGGCGATTACCCTTGCGCTCAAGGGATGCGACCGCGACCGGCTGGAAAACGGTCTCCGCGACGCCCTGGAATCGGCGCGCGAGGATCTGCGCAAGGCGCTCGAGGAACTTAAAGCGGTGCAGGGCGATGACAGAAAGTTCTACGATGCTATACTCAAGTACGCGCTTTCAAAAAAAGCCGAACTCGGGGACAACATAACCGATATCCTGCGCTTTCTGGGCCAGGGCAAGTGAAATGGACCTCGTTGCTCTCATCCGGGAGGTCGGCATACCGTTCGCACTTCTTATCGCCGCCGTGGGGGTCTTGTGGCGTTCCTGGCGGCTCGAATGCAGGCTGCGCAGCAGGGATGAAGAGGAACGACGCAGGGGACTCCTTGAGCGCGAGAACGAGCTCTACTCCCTGTACCGCGAACTCGCGTTGAGAGACCTTGGCAATCTCGTGGACAGGCGCAGAGCGAGGCTGGAGGAGAAGGATGGCAGAGACCGAGAAGATTGATGTTGCAAGCTTCAGACGAAAGGCTATAGGAGACCTTGAGCGCCTTCACGCGCGCTATCTCAGGGCAATCCAGTCGGAAAAGGAAGATCCGGAAACAGCAAAACTGGAAAGGGCCGCAAGGCTTTTTCCTTTACTCGTCAAGACCGAAGAAAATCTGCTTTCGTCCGCCGAGGAGAGCGAGGGAAGAAAAAGACTTGAAGACTCGCTTGAGCTTCTCTTTTCCGTTCTGCGCAAGGTTATTGGCAGCGAGTTCGACTCTAAACGCAATGAGATACTGAAGGCGCTCGAGGCCGAGCTGAAGTTTGATGGCCGCTGAAGATAGAGCCCTGCTCGAGGCATTCCTCGAGCGCCTTAAAGCCCAAGCGCCCCTCCTTGCGCGTTACCGCGAAAACCCCGCGCTCTTTTTCACAGAGCGCGGGGTCCGTCTTTTCGGGGAACTCGAAAGGCTTTTTCAAGACGTTTATTCTCTCAAAACCCGCAGGGCTGTGGCGCTCGCTCCCAGAGGGGGAGGCAAAACCTTCTGTGCTGCAATGCTCGCTTCGGCGTTCTTCCTTTTCCGGGATTTCGACGTCGGTATAGTAGCCGGCTCCGAGACGCAGGCTTTAGCTCTGTTCTCCTACATAACAGAGTGGTTAAAAATGCCCGCAAGCCAGGAAACGATAGAAACCATCAAGCGCAGCGACATTCTTGGCGCGGCCGGCAACCGGATAGTCGCGCGCACCGCATCCTCGCGCTCCATACGCGGTCTTCATATCGGACGTGGCAGGCGCGGCGCCCTTCTCATAATCGATGAAGAAGCCGAGGCGGAGGAGGATGTGGTGCGTGCGGCCCGATATATAATCCGAACGGCCGAGCCGTCCGTTATCCTGCGCGCCTCGACATACCATAAGCTTTCAGGCTCATTCGCCAACCTTGTCGAGAATCACCTCGCGCAGGGATACGAGCTATACCGCTGGTCTAGTTTCGATATCGCACAGCCGTGTTCCTACAGTTGCGAATTATGCCCTGTGACGGAGTTCCGGACATTGTACTGCAAGGGTAAGTCTAGGGATTCCGCGGGCTGGCTTCGTGTTTCCGAAATTGCAAGCGAGTGGAAGGAAAGTTCCAGAGAGACCTTTGAGATAGAGGTCATGGGCATGAAGCCCGCCTCCGCAGGTCTCGTGATAGCGCCTGAAGCTTTGAACGCAGCCGTCACAATGCAATCGCAGGGTTTTTCAAAAGAGGCGTGCTGGGCAGGAGTGGACTGGGGGTTTTCGGGCATGACGGCTGTGGTCGTAATCGCGCTCTCCGGCAACTGTGTTCACGTAACCCATACCGAAGCGTTCGAGAGGCAGGGCATTGAAGCAATCGTAACAAGGTTAAAGCAACTCCGTGAACGCTTCAACTTGAGGGAGGTTTTCCCCGATTCATCCCATCCCTTCGAGAACTCGAGACTGCGCGACGAGGGGTTTGCAATCTGGGGCGCGTCGCAGGACAGCTCCTCAACCCTTGGAGTGCCTTTCTCGGTCTTCAAGGAGGAGGGCGTATCCATACTTTCATGGCTTTTCGAGAAGGGCCGCATCCGGATTCCGGAGTCCTCGACCACCCTCCTCGGTCAGCTTCGTTCGTGGCGCCGGGACGCCTGCGGCCATATCATAAAAAAGAACGATCACTTTCCCGATGCGCTCGTAGCCGCGATGATGAAGCTCAAGATTATGGGCGTGGGTCAGAAACATAAAACTTACCCTGTTACATCGGGAAGCAGATTCTTCAAACCTTGAGGCAATCTATGTCCTTCAACGAAAAGCGGCGCCTTTGGCGCCGCTTGCGAGTTTTGAACGGAGAGTTTAAGTGTTTACACTATCGGCTCTGGAACGTCAGGCCCAAGAGAGGCATCCATAAATCGCACGAAGTGATCGCCGAACTCCTCCCTTATCAGGAGTCTCAAAGAGGGTGTGACACGGTAGGCAAAAACCTCAATCTCAAGTCCGCCTGAAGGATCTCTTCTCACGGTGATCCCTTTCACATCGGGATGAGTGAGAACAGCCATGTTCGAACCGAAATCAATCAACAGGTTTCCACGATTTGACTGGGCAGCCGTTTGGTCAAACCAGTCTTCGGCGTCAATGGGTCCGAAATCTTCACCAAGAAACATATGGTCTTCTTTCTAAAGTCTTGGCGGAGGCGGGGGTTCCGGGTTAGGTTGAGGCGGTGTTGGCGGACCGCTGAAGGTAGTATCGTCCTCGGCAATAAAAGAAGGTCCGGCATCCTGGACGGTAACCGAAGGCGCAGGTGACGCATAAAGCGGGATCGCCAACACAGCGATAGCGCCAAAAACAATTCCGATTAGGATTAGCTTTCCGAAATTTTTACTCATAATTGTTCCTCCTTATAGCCTGTGGCTATTATGTAAACGAAGCCAATCGCGTCAGCAGGAACTATTATTAAGCAATATGCAAGCCAAACTCACAAAAGCTGGAATTATAAAGACTTAATCAACATTCAGCGCTCAAGGAAACAGCTTCAGTCGCTCGCAACTGTCAATTTTAGGTTGCAGTTTTTTGTGCCGTTCATTAAGTTTCCTTTTTATTTAATCTTAAAAAAGCGCAACTGTCTCTGAAAAGTGACAGTTATGAAGTGATGGGTCGGATTATATTATAACGCGAGATGAGTCTTGAAAGATGCTGTCTTGAAATATTCAATTTTTTTGCTGCGCGGCTTACGTTGCCTCGGGTTTCGAGAAGGGTGCGTTTTATCAGCTCCTCCTCTTCAATCCTCTTTGCGTCCTTTAGAGTTTTGGTCTCAAATGGGACTGAAGGAAAGAACCTCTGGTCAAGAAGGTCTTTGGTTATTTTCTTCCCGCGTACGAGGATAGCGGCCCTTTCGAGTACGTTAGCAAGCTCTCTTATATTGCCTGGCCACGGATAATCAAGAAAAGCCTGCATTACTTCATCGCTCACTTCGGTCACGGATTTGTTTAGTTCAAAAGAAGATTTCTTCAAGAAATGATTCACGAGTTCCCGGATATCCTCCTTGCGCTCCCTTAAGGGCGGGATATAAAGCTTGAAAGTATTGATTCGATAATACAAATCCTCTCTGAAACGTCCTTCACGCGTCTCAACCTCCAGGTTTTTATTCGTAGCGAAAATGAATCTGATGTTTATCCTGCGCTTAGACGATTCGCCAAGCCTGCGAAGGACTCTTTCCTCAATAACCTCAAGAAGCTTTGTCTGCATGAAGGATGAAATGTTGGTTATTTCGTCCAGAAAGACGGTTGATCCGTCCGCCGCCTCTAAGAGGCCTATCCTGTCTTCAGTTGCGCCGGTAAAAGCGCCCTTCCTGTGGCCGAAGAGCTCGGCCGCGAAAAGATTCTCAGGGAATATTCCGCAGTTGATGGAGCAGAACTCACGGCCGTGACGCAGGCTTCTATCGTGTATGAGTTTCGCCATTACGCCCTTGCCGGTGCCCGTTTCGCCCTCGAGCAGAACGTTCGCCTCGGAACGCGCTGCACGTTCTATCTGACTATACAACTCTCTTGTCGCTGGGGAGTTACCGAATACTACTCCGGACTTTTCCCATTTTTTCCTTTCGCGCGAGAGTCTTATCTCCTCACGCATTTTGTTGAATTCAGAGGATTTGTCGATTGTAGCTGCAAGTATGTTGCCCAGCGACTCAAAATAGGTAGTGTTATCGGGATTAAAAAGGCCAGGTTTTGTGCTGTCAAGATATATTGTTCCCAGGAGCTTTGAGCTAGTTTTCAGGGGGATACAAAGAATGGAACGGATTTCATTCAACAGGATGCTTTTTGAACGGTTGAAGCGCCAGTCTGTTGTTGCATCAGCCGTGTATATGGGTTCAAGACCCTGGGTAATCTGGCGCATAACGGTTTCCGAAAGACGTCTTGCCTCGTTGCGGGAAGGCGTCTCTGTATGCTTGGATGCAACGGCGTATAGCTTGGAATCTTCATGCAGAAAGATGACGCCTCTCGCCGCAGATGTAAGTTCGAGGAGTACGGAAAGAACCTGAATCATGAAATCTTCTTCCCCTAATCGGTAGTTCAAGAGTTCGCTTATGCGCCGCAAGCCTTCCAGATACAGGGGAGCAAGACCGGTCTGCTCGCGCCAGGCCGAGAAGTTCTGGGACTTGAAAGCTTCTATTTTTCTGAGTTCAGGCAATGCGCCCAGTCTTTCAAAAACAGCCTTGGAGTCCTCAAGCGCTGCTTGCGCCTCATCCGAATACCCGTTCCTTTCAAAAAGCACTTTCGAGAGCATTAAAAGGGAGAGTCCTTCCTGGTACGTGTTCTCCTGGAGCTTGAGCAGTTCGATACTCTTACGCAACAAACTTATTGCGTTTGCGTAGTCTTTTGAATGACGGTATGCAATAGCTTCCAACCGCAATATCTCGCCCCTGGAACCTTCAAAACCCGATGTATCCATCTTCGAAGATATGTGTTTGATAATCGAGAGCGCTTTTTCGATGTCACCCTCCGCAAGCAGGAGTTCGCATTCAAGAATAGAAATTTCAAAAAGATAAAATAAGCTTTGTTTTTCTGGAAGATCGGAGAATTTCCCGCATATAATTTCTCTCGCGGTATCCAAATCTCCTTTGTCGAGAGCCATGCGGCATTTAAGAGTGAGTATCCCAAGTTCGGCGCCGGGATAGCGTCTCTCGCTAGTAAGCAGGGAAGCTCTTTGAAGGAGCCTTGTCGCCCATTGTATTTTTCCCTGCATCCGGCACAGATCGGCCCAGTTGATTAATACGTAAGGTTTGTGTTGAGAGTCTTTTCTTGCAGCAATTGTTTTCCATAACTCGAGATACCCATCCCATCCTGAGCGCCATTCTCCCACAAGTGAAGAAATATCTGCATTAAGAAGCTTCAGCTCGATAACATTTTCGTCGATTCCATTCTCAGCCATAAGTTCAAGAGCTTGCTGAACGTAACTTTTCGCTTTCCTGCGCATTCCCCTGTAAAAAGAAATCTTTGCCTGAAGACGCAGGATCGTTGAGTTGAATCTTGCATCACCTGCAAGCCGGGCGAATTCGCTAGCGTGTTCAATGTACTCTCCAGCTTCTTTAAGCCTGCCTGACGCCATAAGAGTCTCTGATGCAAGGGATGACGCCTGAAAAGCTATCACCCATTCGTTTCTATTTCCCGCTTCCCCTGTTACAACCTTCACGTATTCCAGGGCTTCTTCGTTTTTTGACTGCTGAAAAAGAACCCAGGCGAGCATATACGCATTTCTTAAATAAACCTCCGATTTCGCGTCCGACAAATTGAGCGCTCTTTTGAAGACTTCTTCGGCGTATTCATATTTACCCAGCTTGAGTTTGTTCCATCCTCTTGCTGAAAGAATCTCTTCCAGAAATCTCGAGCGCGTTCCTTCGAGTTTCGTTTCCGCGGCATCAACAAGCTCTTCCGAACGGTCAATTTCTCCTACCCGCTGATAGGCGAGACCAAGAAGGAGTAGTATTTTCGCCTCCTCCTCTCTTTCTCCTCCAGCGAGTTCAAGGGCTCGATTGTAGTAAGCCTTTGAGGAAGCTATGTCTTTTTTGAGATCGGATATTCTCCCGAGCTCAAGGAATACATCCTTCCTCTCCAAACCGGAGAGATCGTATTCAAGAAGCCTTTCAAGACACTTTTGGGCTTTTTGCAGGTTCTCTAGAGCAATAAACCTCTTTGAAGCTTCTTTTAAATAGAACTTCGCTTTCTTTTTATCGCCGGCAAGAGAAAAGAGAATTGACAGCATTTCAAGATATGAATCGTCCCATTTTTCAATATCGTGATTCCAGAATCTGCAGGCTGTTTCCTCAATTGATTGACCGAGTGTTTGAGAAAGCGATTTCTTCCTCTCTATACTCATATTCTCGGAAAAGTAGCTTCTTACGAGCGAGTTTTCTATTCCGTAGTATAAATCCTCCTTCCTTCGAACGGAGATTGCCAGGCCCTTATCCGCCAGCATCTTTAATCGAAACATGAATTCATCGGCGGAGTCAATCCTCTTCAGAGAATCCAGAGGAACAAATGAATCGACGAGCGACAAAGATTCAATCAGAGTAATTGATCCTTTTGCTGCTTCCCTTATCTTCTCTTCAAGCAAGGTTCCCATCCTTTTCGAGATGGAATAGTCGGAGCCCGGTTCCCTGAAGCGCCAGATTTCCTCGTACTTAAGCCATCCATCTTTCCACAAGAGTTCTATGAGTTCTACGATTGCTGCGGGATTTCCCTGACTTGCTGAGTACAAAGTGTTTGCCAGCTCTTTTGATGAATCGAGCGTCGGGAATGTCCTGGATACCATCTCAAGAATGCTCATCTCGTCGAGTGGTTCCAGAAGCAGAGTTTTCTTCTCAGGTGAATCCCTGCCCCAGCCGGATATAAGCAGCCCAACTTTTCCGTCAAGCAATCTCATCAAATTATGGAAGACTTCCCTTTCAAAGTCTGTCAGTTCGTCCGAAACGTCGATGACAAGGGAATCTATGTTGTTTTTTAAGATCTGCGCCGCAAATCTGCGGCTCAGCTCTTCCGCGCTATGCTTAGCTACTCTTGACTCGGCGTCCAGCCCAAGGGATGATGCAAGATTCTCGATTATCGATATAAAGGCGCCTTTTCCGCTGATAAGAAGAGTCTTCATATTGTTAACGAAGGCTCTGAATCTTAACTCCTTTATGAATCTTGTCTTGCCGGAACCCCTGTCTCCTTCAAGAAAAATAACATCCTTATCGTCCGAAAGCGCCTTAAGAGCCATGTCGAGTTCCCGCGTTCTGCCGACAAAACAAGGAGCAGGCGCAAAAAGCGGCTCTTCTGCAACTACGGATTCATTGCTCCTCAGAAACCGCGAAAGAATCGATATGGATTCTCTCGCCGAAGGCCTTATTGCAGGTTCAGGCTCAAGAAATCTCAATACCAGTTCTTCAAGTTCGGCGGGGATTTTTAAGTCGCCGGTCTGTATGGTTTGCGGGCGTTTCGCTTTAGCGCGGGCAATCGACCAGGGCGACTCTTTTTCCCACAAACGGCTAGCGGAAAGAGTTTCATAAGCCAGGACCCCTAAGGAGTAGATATCGGAAGAAGGCGTTATTCCCTGTCCGACAAACAGTTCGGGAGCAACGTAGTCGAGAGTGCCTCTCGGTCTGTTCGAAGGATCAAGGTAGTAGTCCTCCGCAAACCCGAAATCAAGCAGTACGGGTTCTCCGTTGTTCCGGACAAGAATATTTGAGGGCTTAAGATCGGCGTGAACGATGCCCTGAGCATGGATGTAGGAAAGAATCGATATTATCTTGCAGAGCAACCTTGAAAATATTTGAATGAATCGTTCATCCCTTGGGATTTGTGAAAGGTATTCGTCGAAAGCGTTTCCCCTGATAAGCTCCATTGTGAAGAAGGCGGCAGAATCGATAGTCCCGCACTCGTAGACTTTTATAATGCCTTGATGTTTAAGGCGTTCAAGGATAGAGAACTCTCTTTCAATTCGTCTCGTATAATCGGAGCCTTGAGCTATCTTTACTGCTATCTCTTCTCCCGAACCTTCATTGACGGCAGACCAGACCAAGGAATCATACCCCTCTCCCAGCAGTTTGAGCGGTCTTAACCCTCTCTTTATCCAGGCACCAGAATCAATGGCCTTGCTCATAGAGTGTAATATAAATGCGACACATCCAAATGTCAACCCCCTCCTGTTATATTTATATCGAATTAAGTTGAAAGTATACTGGAACTTTGTTTGAATGCAGATGAATCCGGCGTCTCCGTGAATGTTTGGAAGTTGTTTTTTTAAGTCTGCGAGCAAAATACATAAAACGATTTATTTAGCGCCTGGGTTGCACAACAGGACTTGACTTGTTGTGTTGTAACGGTAGACTTTGCTCAAGCTACATATTTATTGTGAAATCAATAAACCATCGCAGGTTTTAAGGAGGCAGTATGAAGCGAGCTATCATCATTTGTGCAGTGGCGTTTTCAGTTCTTTTCGCACTGGATGAGCGTCTCGAAAAGGCAGACGAATATTACCTCAATCGCCACAAAGATCAGGGATATTCATTGAAAGCGAAGAGTCTTTGCGACGAAGTGTTGAAAGAAAAACCGGATGACGCCCAGGCTTTATGGCGTCTTGCAAGGCTCTATGTTCTTTTCGGCGACGGCAAAAGCAGCAAGGACGAGAAGATCTCCCGTTATGAGGCAGGCAGGGGATACGCAGAAAAAGCCAAAGGCATAGACTCCAAATGCGCAGAGGCGTTCTTCTGGTACGGGGTCAATATCGGACGCATAGGTCAAACAAAAGGCGTACTGAACTCGCTTTCCTTAGCCGGTCCTGTAAAGGAAGCGTTTGAGAAGGCTCTGGCGCTCAATTCCAAGTTTGCGCCTGCTATGGACGGACTTGCGGTATGGTACATGGAGGTTCCTGGAGTTGCAGGAGGCGATCTCAACAAATCAGTCGAGTACCTCAAGAAAGGCATTGGCATTGAACCAAATTACTCCCTCCTCTACGTGGACCTTGCCAAGGTTTATATTAAACAGAAGAACTATTCAGCCGCGCGCGACCAGCTTAAAAAATGCCTTGCCATAACCGCACCCTACAACCCCGGCGACTTTTATCTTGACGACAAGCCTGAAGCCGAAAAACTCCTGAAAGAGATAGAAGGTAAATGAAGACCTTCGTACACCTCATCCTTGCGTTGGTTTCAGGTTTGTACGCCCAAACCAGCCAAATTATTACGCCGGAGAACGTTCCGCAGATTTACAGGAATCCGGGTGAAACAATACTCATTATGGAGCCATTGATAGTCGACCGCATAGAGATAAAGGGCAACAACATCACCCGCGAGGGAATAATCAGGCGTGAGCTCGAATTCAAACCCGGCGATACTCTGACACCTGAAAAAATCGAGATGACCAAGTCCGCTCTCATGAGCACGAAGCTTTTCTCGGCCGCAGACATCGAAAGCGAAGAAGTTTCTTCAGGCAAGTCGGTTGTTACCGTTACGGTCAAGGAGAAGCGATTCCCGAGCCCGTATCCTACGATTGGCATAGACGGGTCCACAGGATTCTACCTTGGCGCAGGCGCGCTTTACCCAAACCTTTTCGGTCAGGCTATAGCCTTCGATATGGGCGGCGAAATGGGCTTCCGCTTCTCAACGCCCCGCTGGAAGGCTTACGCCTATCTCTACATGCCGTTGACGGCCAACCGCTGGCACGGGGAAAAGATTGCATACAACTACTCCTACCTTTGGCGCAAGGACGCCGAGATATACCTCCGGGAGCACAGGGTAACTTACCGTCAGGATATAAGGCCATGGCGGTTTCTCACCCTATCGCTTGAAGGAGGCTGGCTCCGCAGCAAGGCTTACGGACTCGAAGCCGATACTCACCGCTACACTTTCTCCACCGATACCGTGGACCAGTCACTGTTTCTTCAGCCTATAGTCAGGATAGACTTGCGCGACAACGACTACGACACGAGAAAGGGCTTCTTCTTCGAAGGCAGATTCTTCATCAATCCGGGCCTTTCTGAAGGGTTCCAGATGCAGCGGGCATGCTCTTTGTCCGTCGCCGGATACCTGCCCATCAACGATTACAACTGGCTTGCGGCAAACGTGTACACGTACCAGCAGCTTGATTCTATTCCCGAATACCGCACGATATACGTAGGCGAGTCGCGAAAGGTTCGAGGCTGGATAGATACAACCCAGATAGGACCTTGTCTAAGCGTATTCTCCCTTGAGTACCGCAACCGCTTCGTAGATCTTGAATTCGAGGATCTTCCTTTGCTTGGGAATTTCAAGATGTGGTGGGGCGCGAACGCATTCTTCGATCTCGGCGCCGCGCACGATCCGGGTCTGCCTGCGCTCAGGCTCGCTGACCTGACAGGCGACCGCAAGGGCGGGCTCCTGCCAGGACTAGGCTTCGGAATCGCTGCCGGAACAGGAAAGCTCGTGGGCAAGCTCGAGTTCGCCTGGGGCGTCGGCTCCGGTTTCAACGGGAGCAAATTCGCGTTCTCAATCCCTGCCTACTTCGGCTGGAGGTTTTGATAAGATGCTCCTTTTTAGCGCTTAGGCGCGCTAAAAAGATAGCAAAACCTTACTACACAATATCGGTTTGAAATCAGGCGGCTTCTCTTGATTAGTATCTAAATCTAGATAAACTCTTAGTCAGAATGTCAGTCCTTAGATTGAAGGAAAAGAATGCCTGATTCCAAGCCCTTTTTTATTTATTACTTCAGGCCTCCCGACCGGGAGCTTGAGATTTTATCCGAACTCCTGTATTCAGATGACGAGGTGATTGTTACATCCCACGTCCTTCACGGCGCTTCTAATCCGCTCGTGATAAAAGGCGAGACCGTCATCGACAACGGCTACCGCGCCGTTTTTGCCGAATACAGGAGAGAATGGTTCGATGTAGCAGGGGTCTTCCGGCCTGACGGGATTTTCACAGGATACTATGCCGATATTAACACGCCATCCGAGACCCGTCCCGACGGTTACTGGACAAAGGACCTTTTCCTTGACCTCTGGATTCCCCGAGACCGCTCGGATGTTTATCTGCTCGATGAAGACGAATTCGAGGACGCCTGCAGGAATCGGTGGATAACGGATGAGGAGGCAATAAAAGCGAAAAAGGAAGCCGAAAAACTCATGGGTCTTTTCAAGAAAGGAGAGTTCCCTCCAGCGCTCCTGGAGAGGTTTTTATGAGCGGACTTATTTTCTACATCTTTGCAGTCAGCAAGGTTTTTACCATCCGCGTCTTCGCGGATGAGAAGCCCACTGAGATAACCATAGCCTCGACCGAGGGCACCTACAAGATTCAAGCCTCGGGCGATATGCTTTTCGTCAACGGCAACAAGACTCCTTATTTCCAGCAGATGGAGGCTCAGAGCTATACGATAATCGCAGGCGGGAAAACCCGCTCTTACGCAGGAGGATTCACATTCTACTCCTTCGACGGAGAGATGTATATCCTGAACTACATACCGGAGGAGGCATACATCGCATCGGTCGTCGCATCAGAAATACCGGGTGCGCAGCCCGAGGCTCGAAAAGCCCAGGCGATACTGGCCAGGACCTATGTCTATAAAAACGTCGGCAGGCACGGACAGTACGACCTGTGCGACGGACAGCACTGTCAGGTGTACAGGGGGCTTCCCGTTGACGCTTCCTCCCTTTCAGCCGCACAGGGTACGGCAGGTCTGGTTCTGGGCTACAAAGGAACAATTGCCGATATCTATTACCATTCGACGTGCGGCGGCATGACGCTTCTGCCGTCAGATGTATGGCCGGGAATGAAGGATCAGCCATACCATCAGCGGGTTAAAGACACTCTCTGCAGAATCTCTCCATACTACGAGTGGGACGACACCTTCAATCTGGACCCTCTCTTCATCAACCTTGGTTTTGGTCAGATGCCTTCTTCAGTAAAGGTTGTACGCGATAAGGATTGGTCGCCAGTAAAAGGATTTGTTTTCTTTGCGCCGGACTCGGTTTACTTCGACTACTCCCGGGTGTCGGACGCAATCGATCACCACCCTATGACCCGCATTTTCGACGCCGAGATTAAGGAAACCTTGCTTATCCTTCACGCTCACGGGTACGGACATGCTGTGGGCATGTGCCAGGTAGGCGCTATGGCTCTTGCAAAATCGGGAGCCAATTACCGCGATATCCTAACCTTCTATTTCCCTGGCACCGAGATACTATCGCTCGCGAGCTTTTAACACCCATAAAAACGCAGGGCGTTTTTATGGGGGCCCAGGAATACCTCATGGGATCATCCTGGAGATTTAACTATGGATTTGAAGAGATATTTCAGGGGGTCCCCAAGAAAACGTTTCAAGGCTACTTGGGGTTTTGAATGAATATCTGGATAGCGATAGCGCTCATAACGCTCACTGCAACTTCATGGGAGGTTGGTGTGGTCATGCAAAAAAAGGTTGCCGACAAGCTGCCTCTCATCAAAGGACTGAAGGGAATTCTCGCATTAATCCGTTCGCCTTTGTGGATGGCAGGTCTTGTGATTACGGGCATCGGCTGGGGCGTTTACGTCTATGCGCTTAACTTCACGCCCATATCGATTGCAAGGGCGATCACTGCATCCGGATATGTTATACTTGCTCTTCTATCCACCATCTTCCTCAAACACAGGCTGAAGGCGGTAGAATGGATTGCGGTTCTTGCCGTTACTTCGGGTGTCGTTCTGATAGGCTTAAGCGAGCGGCATGACTCGGCTCTTGTTCCCAGGCTTAAATTATCGAAGCTAATAATCTCGGGAAGCATTTCTATTGTTCTATCCTTTCTCCTCGTCCTTTTTTCACGAGGAGATAATAGCAAGATAAAGCCCGCTGTTGCATTCGCGGCTGTATCCGGAATCCTCTCGGGAGTCGGCGACCTCTTGACCAAGGCGCTCCTCGTCGAAATCCAGTTCAAATCCTACTTCATCGGGTTCCTCGCGTTCGCACCCCTCATCATCATCTTCTATCTCGCCGGTTTCTTTGCGCTCTCAAGAAGCTACCAGCACGGCACGGCGGTCTCTTCGGTCGTGATTTCGGATTTCACCGTGCGCATCTCCACTGCCGCGCTCGGGATATATGCGCTTGGCGAAGCGCTTCCTCCAGACACTCTTCATCTGATTTTGAGGATTGCAGGCTTTGTGCTTGCGCTTTCGGCCTCCGTTCTCCTGGGAAGATTTTCTGGAGAAGAGGTCGCGGGAAAAATGAAAAAAAACTCTTGACAAGCCGTCGACCGGTCGCTAAACTCTTCAGCAAACAAATCCTTGGAGGAAAAAGTGACGGAATGGTATGAAAAAGCCAGAGAGCTCTACAATGCCGGAAAGAAAGAAGAAGCGGATAAAATCATAGAAGAAAAATCCAGAATAATCGCTGAAACCGCACAGGATTTCTTTGAGAGGGGAATAGCTAGGCGGTTGCTCCGCAATCTTAATGATGCCCTTGAGGATTTCAAAAAGTGCATCGAACTTTCTCCCGGATACTTTGAGGCATATCTTCATCTTGGGTGGACGTTATCGAATCTGGAAAGGTATGAAGAGGCTCTCAAGACCTTCGATAAGCTCATCGAGCTAAAGCCTGATGAGATGAAAGGTCATCACGGACGGTCGCAGTCTTTGTTTACCTTGAAACGGTACGAGGAAGTTATCGCCTACAACGAAGAACTTGTAGAACGCCTGCCCGCGTTCAGTGGATTCTGGGAACTAACCAGAACCGCGGCGCTCAATCAGCTCGGAAGGCACGAAGAAGCGTTGAATTCAGTCACAAAAATCAAGCCGGAAGAGATAAAGCCTCTGCCTTCGTATGCATATTATTTGAGTCTTGCAGAAACGTTTTGTCTCTTGAACAGGTACGATGAAGCCCTTAATGCGCTCAATGAGGGAATGGACAAAACTAGGGAAGAAGAGGGTTGTGCCCCATGTTTTGCTAACAACTGCTGGAGGAATCCTTATCTTGAGGCGCTACGTAAGCCGCCCTACCGTGAAAGACTCGAGAAAATAATAGGACCGAAACCGAAGGTCTCAAGAAAAAACCGTAGCACAGATTAGCAAGATCAATCCCTGAAAACAACTTAGACAATTCTCCAGATTTTTTGATATGCGAGCGCAAGTTTTCCGCAATTCGACTGTCTAAGTTTTTATGAATACCTTAAAGGAAAGCAAGAATAAATGCCCCAGTCGCAGGAAGCTTTCCTCTTACGGCGACGGCGAGCTTTCCAGCAAGGAAAGAGAAATCCTTGAGTCGCATTTCGAGCAATGCTTGAACTGTAGAAGTATCGTTAATGATTTCGCTTATATCACCCGACTTCTTGAAAAAACCGAAAAAGCAGACCTTTCCGAACACTTTGAGCTTAAGCTTCGCAAGAGGTTAGCTAAAGAAAAGACGGATTCTGGAATAGTTTTCAGACGCGTTTTGATACCTCTGGGTGCGGTTGCATTAGGCATCTTTGCCTTGTTTTCAGGAGGTATTATTGGAAAGGAAGCCTACAAATTTTTGTCTGGCGTGAATAGCAAGCAGACAAACGCGTCCTTTCTTGCGGTTAATGAGTTCTTTGATCATCCTAAGGGTTCAATAAGCGAGATTGTTTTAGAAGTTACAGAAAGATGAGACATGAAGAATAAGTTGTCACTAATCCTGCTCATAGTATCCCTCTGTCTTAATGCAGGCGCCCTTGTGACTTTCGGTTTTCTCGTCTTGCGCAAGGAACCTGCAGAAGCGAGCGGTGATTTCAGAAGGTGCCGCCAGGGGCTAAACAAGGCAGAGCTTGATCAAGTAGATTCTCTTGAGAGAAATGTCTTCGAAAAAAGCAATCCGATTCGGATGCAACTATATCAGAAAAGGCAGGAACTACTGGCCCTCCTCAAGGAACCTGTGCTCGATACACTCAAGAGAAATTCTCTCATAAAGGAAATAGCCGAACTGCAGGTCCGGCTTGAAACCATATCTTTCGACCATCTTAGCGATTTGAAAGCAGCACTTCCTGCAGAAAACAGGGAGAAGTTTATTCAATTCGTCGAAGAATGTTTTTGCAGTAACTCCGATTCCTGCTGTCCTGGAGAATCGGGTAACAATTGTCAACATAAGGAGAAATGAAGTATGAAAAACAATAAACCGCTTTTTGCGGCTTTTGCCGTAATGGCTGTAATCCTTGCAGTTATGTCGCCCGTATATGCGGCACCCAGCCAGAACGCTGCCGTC
Source organism: bacterium (assembly GCA_012517375.1). NCBI lineage: Bacteria > bacterium. Next base: position 36,156 of record JAAYVC010000027.1, read on the forward strand.
ACCCTTGCCCTCATTGCAGCGAAAGGCTGCGTAGAAGGTTGCACTTCAGTATGCAACTGTTCGGAAACTGGTGCGTGCGATTGCGAAGACTGCAATTGCGTGAACTGTTCATGCGGGAACTGTGCAACAATTTCATCCTCTTCTGTAGCCAAAGCCTGTGATTGTACAGACTGTTCGTGTGAAGACGGCTTATGCGCTGCAAACGGTTGCGGCAACTGCAACACCGAAAATTGTAAAGGTTCAGCTTGCGGCTCGTCCTGCCGGGGACAAGCTACCTGCCATTAAGAATTTCCAAAAGAACACAAAGGGGCAATCAAGACGATAGCCCCTTTTTATTGTTAATTGACACATTGCCCGGCTTCTTAAAAAAACTACAATTGACTATATGAATACTCGGGATTATGACCTGATTCAAAGCATAGCTCAGGGCGACGAAGATGCTTTCAACGAGCTTGTATCAAGATATAAAGATAAGGTATTCTCAATCATCTACCGTTATCTCGGTTGTTGCCCGGATGCGGAGGATTTAGCACAGGAAGTATTCATAAAAATATGGCGTCATGCGGGAGGTTTCAAGGGAAAATCCGCTCTCTCGACCTGGGTTTACAAGATAGTTGCCAATCATTGTCTCAATTACCGGATGAAGGCAAAAAGACACAGACTTTCTCCGCTTGATGAAGGTATTCCTGATCATAAGGAGTGCCATGAAGAGGAATATATAAGGAAAAAAACCGCTGGGATTCTCTTGGAGGCATTGAACAGCCTGCCTCCAAGACAAAGGGTAGCTATTATACTCTCAAGATTCGATGATTGTTCGTATAAGGAGATATCCGAGATCCTCGACGTTTCTTTAGCAACCGTTGAATCGCTTCTGTTCAGAGCCAGGGAGAATCTGAGAAAGAAGCTTGCTCCCATGAGAAACAAAGGCGAGATTTGAAACACTGAAATTCTAGATCCGCAAATTCCGATGTTGACAAATCGCGATAATCGGGTAGATTTATAGGTATGATATTCCTTTTGCTGGGGGTAATGGCGTACAATCCGCCTGAGGATTCCGTCGTATATTATGGAGTCGATCTTGTATGGTGGCAGTTTTCAAGGCAGTGGGACGAGGCTTACGATACATCTCTTTCCGCCTTTCGCACTGCCCAGGGTTCCTACGACATGTTTTACTGGTATCAGGATACCGAAGGCAAGGTGGAGCTTCCCTGCATCTCGTTCTTCAGCCTTAGATACCGATATGAGGCGCGCTTCAACTTCCAGGAAAAGGTTGAATATCACAGGATAGAGCCTACGTTTCGCATATACAAGGACTTATACGCCCACCTTATGATTTCGCCATTCTACCATAAACGCTACGATGAGATGGGTGCCGGTCTCTCGTACCGGCCATCGACTCATAACTGGATATACTTCTACGGCGTGATGCAAGGATTCGACCATAATAACAGCATGCGCCACATTCTTCCGGGACCGAACAAGGATCCTTACCAGATACTGCCTTTCCGCTTCGAGATAGACGCAAGGGGCGAGCTTCCGTGGCTCAGGGCAAGGCTTCAAGCGGAGCTAGGCACTCACTCCCGGCAGTACCTGGACTGGCCCGATTCCTCCTATTACGTTTGGTACCGGGATCACGACCGCAGCGCAGTATCGGCAAGCTTAGAGTTTCAACCTCTCCGTGATGTATGGATAGGAGCAAAGGGAGCATGGCTGAGGGAGCGGGAGCGTACCGAGTGGCCCGATCAGGACTCCGTGATTGCCGACACCATACTCAACCTCTGGTTGCAGCCCTACGTATTCTGGCAGGCAACGGACAGAATCAATCTTATAGGTCAGTACAGGCTTGAGTCTTTCGACCAGGGGATGGATTCGCTTCATTACAGGCGCAACATCGATGTAATCTCATTCATCACTCACTGGCAGCCGTTCGATTTCCTAGGCATAGAAGCCGGATACGAGCGTCAATGGCGGTACCGCTATCATGACGCAGACACAATCCCGGAGGTCTGGAAGATGCCTCACACTTTTGCCAGATTCGTCTTCAACGCGAACCTTCGCTTCAAATCCGGCGTTTCCTTCATCGTAAAGGAGGGTATAAAAGCCAACGATCCTTTCGAGACCTTCAAGCGCTTCCACGCTCACACGTCCGTGCACATATTCATCCCTCTCGGCTTCGTTAACGAGCTGGGCAAAAAGTAGACATATCTTTCTTGACAACCTTTTTTTGACCTGTAGACTCCCTTCAAAAGCCTGCAATTATCTTAAGTCAGATTAATAAAAGGAGAGATATGAAGAGATTTGCGTTTTTAATTATTATTTTGTGTGTTTTCGTGAGCATGACAGGATGCGACGATGATATGTTCGTTGGCGTATTCTACTCCCTGGGCTCGCCTTTGAAATATGACGATTCCGAGGCTACACGCAGACTTAAGGTAGCTGCCTGCTGTCTTGAGTCAAGTATCGATCCGGATTCCAGCTTTTCACGAATGGTCGGTATGATTTCTGGAGTCAAGACAGATCATCCTGATGTCAGGCTCATAGTCTTCGGCGAGACCGTCCTTGGCTGGTACTATAAACCGGATGAACCCGAGGCGTATCAGCGCCGGATTGCTCAGACCATTCCTGGCCCGGCAACGGATTCGGTGGCCGAACTATGCAAGACTTACGATATATACGTAGTCTTCGGTCTTGCAGAATTGAGGGGGGGCTATCTTTACAACTCGCAGGTGCTTATCAACCCGCAGGGTTCAATCCAGGCCGTTCACTCCAAGCATGACCTAATCTACTGGGATCAGCTCTCCGGCTACACGCAGGGCATGGACACAACCATTGTCCAGATTGACGACATCAAGGCTGGCATGATCGTTTGCGCCGACATCAACAGCCTCTGGGCAACGAGAAGCATAGGTTCCCAGAACGTGGACGTGGTGATTCACAGCCTCGCGAACGTCGGCGACCTCAATCTCGAGATTGACCCCAACTCCCGCAGATTCGACGCATGGGAGATATTCGCTAACCGCTACGGCTGGGAAGGAGCAGGGGAGGAAAGATACCTCTACGGAGGCGAGACATACATCGCGGATCCTGTCGGCTGTGTAAGGGAGCGCTCCAGGGGCGAACAGGGCTACGTTTTCTGCGACCTGGGGGTGCACTGATGAAAAGAACAATTGCCGCTATCTCCATACTTGTTTCTATCCTGGCGGCGCGGGACAGGATAGACGATGATAAGGGCAGTTTCTATCTGACAATAAATTCAATGGCGCCTGTGGCGCAGATTCCGGGCTATTACACCAAAATCGTAGTTCCTTTCTTCTCTAACTTCGAGTACGGGCTGTCTGCGACAGCTGGATACCTTTTAACTCCCAGCCAGTCAGCTGACGCAAAGCTCGTACTTGGCTCAGCCGATCAGATAAGCTTTACGCCCCAGCTGCACGCAGGCTACAGCTTCTATCCCCTGGATGAGCTCAATCTCACCAACAAGGGGCTCTATCTCGGCGCGGACTTGAGGTTTCTTGACAAATGGAACACCATGACGGGCATCCATTACTTCGACCTGATACCGTCCGCACGCCTTGGGTACTTCATCGAAATAAAGCGGTTCATCATCGATCTGCGTTACAACCAGATCCTCGGCGCGTTCTCCTGGACGTCTAAAGATCACACCCCCGCCTCTCTCGGGTTCTTCCTCTCGCCTTTTCCGGAGATTGCGCCCGTCCTCCCCCTTTTGTCCCTGAATCTGGGCTGGAAGTTCTAGAAGCTGCTTTTCTCCCGTTAAGGCAGTAAAAAAGCGGCATTAACCATTCTGTCGTTTCGCGGTTTGTAAAAGGGAATTGGAAGATACACAAGAGCGGTCTCTAAGCTTATAATTTCCTGCTCCGTTTCGTCGAAGACGAAACGGAGCAGGAAACCGAATGATTTTCCTCAAGAACTTGTCTAATAGTCATGATTGAAATAGAACATAAGGAGATGAGGATGCCTTCTCTTACAAAAATACGCGGGTTAGAGTCTGAAAACATAAAAAAACTCACTAAGATAGGCATAAAAACAACCGCTCAGCTTCTCAAGCAGGGCTTAACATCTGAGAGCAGGAGGAGTTTGGCCGATATTCTCGGAGTTCAACCTTCGGTTATTTTGAGATGGGTTAAATATTCGGCTTTTTTTCAAATCGAGGGGATTACTCCTGAATATGTAGAGCTTTTAAATGCCGCAGGAATTACAAGTCCACAAGCTCTAAGCGTTTACAGCGCTCGCGAACTGGAAGCTATCCTTGAAAGAATAATAGAGGAGAGGGGTAATGGAATTAAACCGCCAACATACGAGAAGATCAGCATGTGGATATCACATTCTAAAAAACTAAGAAGCGAGATATGGTATGATGGCATGTTTTGTTACGATTAACGCAAAAATGCTTGACCATATCTTTTTTTTGGATATTCTATGGTTAATCAGGAGAGGCAGCAATGAAATGTTTAGATAAGAAAACCTGGCTTACCTACCTCAGGGGTGAAATGGACGAGAAGCTTGGAAGGGAAATCCGCATTCATCTTGAAAGCTGTCCGAAGTGCAAGGCTTTGGCAGGCGAACTTTCCAGGGCGTATGACAGTTTGGATCTTATTCAAGCTGTTGAGCCTGATTATTCGCTTGCATCTAAGATAAAACTCAGGATAAGAGATACGAGGCAGGAGAAGGATTGGGAGAGAGCGGTTGTTCCCGCAGCAGCAGCATTTGTGGGGGCGCTCTCAATCGCCGCGGGCGCTTTTCTCGGCAGGGGCATTTACGACATCGTACAGGGTGATTCATCTCAAGACGCCTACTCCTCGAACGTATATTATAGCGGCGAAGTCCCGAATCAACTAATGTATCTGGAAGGAGGCCAGAATTGAAATCAAGAGGGCTTTTGATTGGTCTCATTATATCCCTTGGTATAAACCTTGGAACTATAGGCACTTTGACTTTCTATTACATAAGGAAAGCAAGCCCCAGAATGATGTGGAAAGACTGGGAAAGAAAGAACAACGAAATCTGGGCAAGGGTAGAGGATAGTCTTGACATCAGCCCGGAGTTAGCCGCGGAGCTGCGCGAGATGTTCAAGAATAAGGCCAAAGAAACCATGATGATGAACAAGAATCTTGCGGAAACAAGAGACTCGCTTCTTGAACTTATAGAAGAACCCGAGCTTGACACCCAAAGGCTTATCGAGTTGTTATCCCGCGAAGAACAAGTTCAAAAAGAGATTGCTTTAACGCTCTATAAAAATCTCATTGAAGCCAAGAAGAAGCTTTCACCGGAAAAACAATCTCAATTCGTTGGTTTTTTCAAACAGTCTGTAAAATTTACGGGTAAACCCTGGTATATCTGGATAGATAAAAAGAACCGAAGTCAGAAAGATCACAAATAAACAGGAGATTTTATCGAGAGGCTCGTCTGCGATCCGGATTGGGAAAACATTTCTAAGGCTTCAAAAGGGGATGAGGACGCCTTCGGCATTCTTGTAAAAAAATATGAAGCCCCTGTTTCCTCGCTGATTTACAGATACACCGGAGGAGCAAATGCCGATGATCTCGTCCAGGAGGTATTCATAAAGGTTTGGCAAAAGGCATCGTCGTTTAAGGGGCGCTCAAAATTCTCCACCTGGCTTTACCGTGTCGCAGTCAATCACTGTCTGAATTACAGGTCAAAACAAAAAAGCGGATTAACGTCCGAACTCGATGAATCGGTTCCCGACAATTCGCCCGACGCGCAAGCCGTTTATGAAGTAAAAGAAAGAGCGGACTTGGTTAGGAAAGCGATTGCCGGGTTATCGTCAAAGCAGCGTATGGCAATCCTGCTCTTCAAGTTCGAAGGCTACTCCGTCGCCGAGGTCGCCGACATAATGGAACTGTCCTTCTCCGCCACCCAGTCCCTTATCTTTCGAGCGATTGATAACCTGAGAAAAAGATTGGTTTAGCCTAGCTGCTAGATTGGTGCTTATTGTTTTATACTAAGAAATCAAGGATCAAGAGTTAATCTCCTGTATGAATATCTCTTATAACTTGATGGGGCGCCAGCCATTGCTGGCGCCCCATGTGTTTGAATTATCTCGTTATGATTGCGCGTTTTTAAGGTGCTCCTCGACGGCCTCAAGCTCCTTCTTGAGCTGTCCCTTGTAATGCTCGAGATGCTCGAGCCTCTCTTCTCTTGTGTAGAAACGACGGAACCCGAAACCCGTCATTCCTGAGCAGCAGCCATGAGCGGGCGTGCAGCACGATTCCTGGGCTATGTGGTGCTTTTCCATTGTAAACCTCCTTAAAAGGTTTTTTGCGTGTTTAATAATCCGTCAGATCTGCGGACAAATTCTTCTTCAATCTCTGTGTTTGAGTATTTAACTTATCAAGCAATTGCTTAATAACATCCATAAAAATTTTTACTCACCTTCAAGTTCCTTTATCCTTGCCTCAACCTCAGCAATCTTTTGTCTGAGTGCTTTAGCATGTCTCTTGAGATGCTCAAGTTCCGAGCCCCCGCCCTCCCCGCCCTCCTCGCCCTCCCCGCCCGATTCATGGTCGCATCTTACCTCAATAACCTTGCAGCCGCATGAGCAGACATTGGTAAGCGCGTCCCTGCAGTGCTCCATTGCGACCTCGTCGATCTCGTAGGGCAGCCAGTAACCCTTGCGCTCGCAGTGCACGAGTCCGGCGTAGCGAAGAACCTTGAGATGCTGAGAAACGGCTGATGGTGTTATGTTAAGTGTGGCGGCCAGCTCCTTGACCCCCTGGGGGCCCTTCTCCTTCAGGATCTCGATGATGCGGATTCGGGTCTCGACGCTCAAGGCCTTGAAAAGTTCTACGTGTTTAGTTTCATCCATAATCAATCCGATTAAGCAACTGCTTAATTATAAGCGCAGGAGATAGATTGTCAAGCCCGTAAAGGAAGTTTCTTGTGTGATAGGAAGGAGTAAGAGAGATGATGTTAGTTAACGACATGTCCCATGCAAACCTTTTATGCCGACTTCTCGTCTATTGATTCGAGAGAGTTCCTTAAGAAGCCAAATAACAAACTTCTGAACCTAAGGAGAATGATGTTTGGAGCTATCATTCCGGCAATAATGATCGTGTTACCGATGAAATCGTCGGTTATCGATTCTGGAGACGGCTTCTGGGAAGCTGTTCGCAATCTTGAGACCCCTCAGGAGAAGGACCTCGATATGGAGCATAAAGGTTTTGGTGAGGCCGTTAGTGTCATGGCGGCAGGCGATTTCGCCAGGGCGGAGTCGCTTTTTACAATGATGCGAGACGCGTCCGATTCCCTGGTGGCCCAGGAATCGCAAGCCCTGCTCCACGATATATGGTTATACCGCTCACGGTGGGACAAGCTCAAGGAGGATACGGATGAAGGGATTGAGGAGGGCTCAGATGAGGGCAATGAGGATGGTCCCGGGTTATATGATGTGTACGCCGAATTGCCGCCGAGGGTATTCACCTTTCCCCAGTCGCGCCAGACCATCCCACTGGAGCGAAGCGTCTCCGGCTCACCCGTGGTCGAGGTCACGGTAAACGGGAAGAAACACAAGTTCTGGCTCGATACCGGGGCCCAGGGTACGGTTATCTCCTCGAACACCGCCCAGGACTGCTCCGTCACACCATTGATTGAAAGCGGGGTTAAGGCGATGGGAGCAACCTCCCAGACCGTGCCCGTATCGCCGGCGGCGCTCGATTCGCTCGTAATCGCGGGGATCAAGATCACGAATCAGCCCGTTTCCATAATGGATTCGAAGAACCTGACGCTTATGGGCGGGCAAATCGTTATCGAGGGTATCATCGGCTGGGACATCCTTAAACATCTTGTTATCGAGATAGATTCCGGCGCTATTACGCTCTACGAACCTCTAATAGCGGAGGGGCGGGATAGAAATCTCATCTGGTTCACAGTGCCCCTCGTAAAGTGCCGGTACGATTCCGGAACCCCCGTCTACTTTGTTCTGGATACGGGCGCAGGCAGAACCGGCTTGTTTGAGAGCGCATTCGACAGACTAGAGATAAAGAACTTCCGGACCGACACACTCACGGTCGGAGCGGTGGGCGGCTCCCAGAAAATAGAGGTCAAGATCGTACCTGAAGTCAGGCTGGCCCTTGACGGAACCGAATTTGAATTCAAAGACGTTAAAGCCATGCCTGAATTGAGACGCAAGGGTAGCTTTGTAAATGCGGTCGGGATTCTGGGCGCCGACGCGTTCTCGGCCGGTCACTGCATCAAGGTTGATATGACCAACGGGGTATTTGAAGTGAAGTAGCCCGGAGGATTGAGGAATAGCCCTGACCTCATCCGGGATCCATCCGATAAACTGAGATGATGGATTGTCAAGTTCCGATGCTGTGCTTCTGGCGGTTTCTTGTTGCGAAAAGTCGCAGCGAATGGACTAACAAGTTGAACTTGACAATGTCTGAATAACAAACCCATGCCCCATCAAAAACACTGCGTGTTTTTTTTGGGGGGGGGTATATTCGATGGTGAGTTTACTTTATCACGTGGCTAGCGATAACGGTGCGCTGTATCTGGTTAGTTCCTTCGTAAATCTGCAGAATCTTTGCGTCGCGCATGAATTTCTCGACCGGATACTCCTTCATGTAGCCGTAGCCGCCCATTATCTGGACAGCGTCGGTCGTTACCCGCATTGCTACATCCGAGGCGAACATCTTTGCCATTGCGGATTCACGCGCAATGTCCTTGGCTCCGGAATCAATCATCCTTGCAGTGGCATAAAGAAGCGCACGCGCAGCCTCGACCTCGGTTGCCATGTCCGCCAGCATGAACTGGACGCCCTGGAAGCTTGTGATGGGCTTGCCGAACTGACGGCGTTCTTTCGCATACTCGAGCGCTTCATCAAGCGCGCCCTGAGCGGTTCCAACTGCCTGAGCGGCAACGCCAGGACGAGTGCGGTCGAACGTCTTCATCGCTATAATGAAGCCCATGCCGCGTTTGCCCAGGAGGTTCTCCTTGGGGACCTTGCAGTCATTGAATATCAGCTGCGTTGTTTTTGATGCCCTGATGCCCATCTTGTTTTCTTCCTTGCCGAAATCGAACCCCGGCGTACCCTTTTCGACCATCATTATCGAAGCGCCTCGAGCTCCTTTATCCGGGTCTGTCATCACCACTACCGAGTAGATGTCGGCAACCTCTCCATTGGTGATGAACTGCTTAGTTCCGTTTATTATATACCCATCCTCAACCTCCTTAGCGGTAGTCTTTATGGAGCCGGCATCCGAACCTGCACCAGCTTCTGTAAGAGCGAAAGCGGCGTATACCTTTCCATCCGCAATCCTCGGAAGGAAACGCTTCTTCTGCTCATCCGATCCGTACAAAAGAATAGGCATTGCTGCAAGTCCGTTTGCGCCGTAAGTTGTACCTATACCGGGGCATACACGGCATATCTCCTCGGTAACGATGCACATCTCAGTAACCCCTCCGCCCATGCCGCCGAACTCCTCGGGAATGAAAACCCTCAAAAGATCAGCGCGGGCAAGCTCCTTCATTATCTCATGCGGAAACTCGCCCTTCTCGTCCAGTTCGGCGCGGATAGGCTTAATCTTCTTCAAGGCTATCTCGCGAGTTGTGTCGCGAATCATCTTCTGCTCTTCAGTAAAAAAATAATCCATACAAACTCCTTTGGTTCAAGCTCATCTAATTCAACACTTCGAATCCTCCCATTATGGATTATACTGAAAAAAAAAGAATTTCAAGCCCTTTCCAAGCCCTTTCAATGTCTCATCTCCAAGTTACGACAGATTGAGTCTTGCAGGAGCTAGTACTCAATCCCTTTCCTTGCCTTAATTCCCTGTTTAAAGTAATGCTTCACCTCCCCCATATCAGTCACCAAATCAGCCGCGGCTATAAGTTCCGGAGGTGCGTCCCTTCCAGTGCAGACGACCTCGAGTCCGTGGGGTCTTTCAATAATCCTCGTCATCACCTCGGCATTATCAAGAAGCCCCAGCGAGAGCGCCACGCACAATTCGTCCATGATAAGCACATCCGTATAAGTCTCTCCACAAAGATAACTTACAGCTCTTTCCCAGCCCTCTTTTGCGGCTTCGATGTGAGGCTCGGGATTGCCGTCCGGTACAAGAAAACCCTTACCGCCGAAGTGTGAGCATGTAACTCCCGCATTTCTTAGTGCTTGCAGTTCGCTTGACTCGTCCGGCTTCATGAACTGGATGAACGCTACTGTAAGTCCAGCAGATGCTGCTCTTACAGCAAGACCGACAGCGGCCGTTGTCTTGCCCTTGCCCGGGCCTGTGTAGACTTGCAGGAGTCCTAAGCCTGCCTTTTTCATACGCTTAAGCATACGCCGCAATCGGATGGTGTCAAGAGATGATACCCCAAAAGAACGCCGGAGGCGTTCTTTTGGGGACCCCGATCGAAGTCAGGTTTGACAATACGAAGTCCAGAATCATGGACAAAAGCTGGTCAAAAGATGGTCAAATAATGGTCAAAAGGTAGTCAAAAGCTGGTCAAAAATGAATCAAAATCGGGAGAAATAGGGGTTTTTGGGGT
>JAAYVC010000028.1 GCA_012517375.1 bacterium
GTTCGTGACGCTTTTCATCAAACGGGACTCCATTTCTCGAATCCTGACTAACCATCACAGAAATTTTGTCCAGCTTTTGTCTGTCTTTTGACCACCTTTTGTCCATCTTCTGACCAGCTTTTTTTGCCCCGCAACATGAGATGGCGAACGGAGGAAGCAATCTACTTCGTAGCTTTGCGGGGACCCCGAAGTAACATCTCTTACTCGCCGAAGCTGTAGGCTTCCAGCCGCTACTTTTGGGGAGTATTTGACCGTGATTCCTGACCGCAAAGAGTTAAATCTGACTTGGTTCGGGGTCCCCAACGGGGTGCGCAGCAACCTGTTGGGGTGTGTGATTCCTGACCTCCCTTTGGCATACGATTTGAATGATTCATGCCACGTAATGAGGGCATTACCGGAAGGGGCAAATAATAAGTAACATCTAATCTAAGACATACAATGCAGTTGACAGAGGAGTAATATGGGCATAAAATCTGTCTTTAGCCGGGATGGTGAAATTGGCAGACACAAGGGACTTAAAATCCCTCGGGGCTTTGCCCCGTGCCGGTTCGAGTCCGGCTCCCGGCATTGTGAAGAACTTTGCAAAAAAAATCAAAATCGCCTTCAGGAAAAGAGAGCTGCTTGAACGCGCACTTACGCACCCGTCTTACGCTCACGAACAGATGGGCGACAAGCGTAAGTCTTACGAGAGACTTGAGTTTCTGGGTGATGCCGTTTATGAAATGCTTTTACGAGAGTTCTTTTTCGAAGCAATGGATCATGCCGATGAAGGTATGCTCTCAAAACTTAAAAACCGCTACTCATCGGGTGAATTCATGGCGGAAATTGCTCGTAAGTTCGAGCTTGATTCAGTGTTGCGTCTTGGTCGCAGCGAGGAAACCAACGGTCGCCAGAAAGATTCAATACTAGCCAATGCTTTTGAGGCTTTGTTCGGCGCTCTGTATCTGGACAGGGGATTGAAGTACTGCCGCAGATTCTTCAGGACTCAGGTTTCACCGTATATAGATCTTTCGATAATACCTTTTGACGCAAAATCTAGATTGAATATCAGACTTTCAGGGCGCAGGTGCGAGTATAAAGTCCTGCATAAAGATGGCGAGGATCATTGCCCCCATTTCAGAGTCGGGTTGTTCGTAGACGGTGAACTTGTTTCGACAGGCGAGGCTGGGAGCAAAAAGAAAGCCGAGATTATTGCCGCTGAACTGTTTCTTGAATCATCGAAAGCGGGACAATGAGTTATCTTACGCTAGCCCTCGGTCCTGTAGTTGCCATTTTTTTCTTCTTCCGGATAAAAGACCGTTACGATAAAGAACCATTCCGCAGGCTGATACTTACTGCAGGGATAGGAGCTCTTTCAGCCATACCTGTAGTTATTGTGGAGATGCTTTGGGGACATACGCTTTTGGATGCGTCTTCATTGAGTATTCAGGAACTTTCTTTTATGGCATTCGTGGAGATAGGGATAACCGAAGAGTTCTTCAAAGCGGTTGCATTTTTCTCAACAGCCTACTGGTCGAAGCACATGAATGAACCTTACGATGGTCTGATATATTCGGTATCGGCTGCATTGGGGTTTGCTGCAGTAGAAAACGTACTCTACGTTATATCGGGCGGGATACTTACAGCAGTCGTTCGTGCAATAACAGCGGTTCCCGCTCACGCAATGTTCGGCACATTCATAGGATACTTCGCAGGAAGAGCAAAGTTCTCAAAGCATCCGGCATTAAAGCCTATTCTCATTCTCTTCGGATTTACAATATCCGTATTCGCTCACGGACTTTACGATCTTATCGCTTTGTGGCCTGAGCCTCTGACATGGCTCTGGCTTATCCCATTACTTGGCGCGATGGTAGTTGTCTCTCTCTTACTCATCCGTGATGCAAGAAAACGTTCGCCTTTCAGACCTGCAGTTGACGCCGATAACAAATACACCGGCTATACTGTATCAGGCGAGCCTCTTTCCCCTGAAATGATAGCGAAACTCGAGAAAGAAGCAAGAAAGCATGAACGTCATTCCCAGTTGATTTCACCGGTTGTTAAGGATGTTTCACGACCGGATGAAGCATCTGATGTCATCCAAGAACAGGCAAAAAACCAGCTTACGAATCCTGAAGAATCTCAAATAATCCCCCCCCAGGAAAGCGAATCGGGTGAAGATAATTCAAAAGGAAAAAAACCATATTTTCTTGACGACTATTTCAAGAATTAAGTCTTTGCAATGTCTGACCTTCTCCTCCCGCTTTTGAAACTTGGAGCCGCGCTCGTCTTAAGCGCGGCGGTCGGTTTGGAAAGATTACTTTCTGAAAAGCCGGCAGGCATGCGTACTCATATTCTCGTAGGGTTCGGTTCTGCCTTGTTCATGATAGTTGCAGATTTAGGAGGACTGGATGCAGGCCGGGTTGCCGCAGGACTCATCACAGGTATTGGTTTTCTTGGTGCAGGAACAATAATACAGGAAAGAGGAACCGTTCATGGGCTTACAACAGCGGCTTCGATTTGGGCGGTTGCCGGGATAGGAATTGCTGTATCCAGGGGACTCTGGCTGCTATCCCTTTTTGCTACGCTAGGGATAATTGCAGTACTTTGGGGCCTTCATTTTATCGAAGATGTCATAGAAAGATCGAAAAAGAAATCGAGGATTTCAAAGAATACAAAATAAATAACATCTTTGGCGGCAATCTAATTACTATTAGTTGACAAAGGCATCTTCATCCTTAATATTGCGGAGTGAGTTTGAAAATCAAGCTGCCGCTGGTTGTGACTTTCATTGTCATATTATGCACCTCCGGATTAGGGTACTTGCTTATTCGTCACGAACAGAATGTATTGCGGGAAGAGGTGCGTAGAAGGGGGGAGATACTGGCCAGGCAGTTGTCAGGTGTGGACAGGGTTGCGTTTTACTACGTCGCAACCGAAATAAAGCGACTGAAGGCCGAGGATTCGACTTTTTTGTCTGAAATGAACCTTGAGGATTCGCTGGCTACTTCGCCTAAACTCTACGATATGTCGCGTTCATTATTCACGTTCCTTGCGAAGGTTACCGATAGCGTTTTGGTTGTAGAAAAGGATACCTTGAAAACATGGGTGCAAGAAGCCGCCTTTTTCGACTGGGATGATTCCCTTGTCATCGCTCGGCCGGAAACCAGAAAAGTCGTCCTTAACGAACCAGGGGACGGATTTACATTTGTTTCGCCTATATTCGTCAGAGGCGATACGCTGGGGTTCGCTCAGGTCCGTATGGACCCAAGAGTTCTTGATAAAGCGATAGGAGACGCTTTAAGGACCATTCTGCCCGTTATCTGCGGAATATTAGCCATAAGTATTCTTCTTTCGTTTCTTTTGAGTTCGGTTTTTACATCCCCGATATCCAAGCTCAAGAATCAGGCGATTTCGTTATCCAAGGGTGATCTTGCCGCAAGGGTCAATGTCCGTTCTCGCGATGAACTCGGACTGCTTGGAAGAGTTTTTAATGACATGGCTAGAAACCTGCAGCTCAGCTACGACGAACTGAAGGAAAAACTGATTGAAATCAAAAGGCTTTTCAAGATGGCTACAGAGGATGGTCTCACCGGTCTATATGTCAAGAGATACTTCCTTGAACTTCTTTCCGTGGAACTCCGGCGTTCTATCCGTTATGACAGACCGCTTTCATTTCTCATGTGCGATATAGATCATTTCAAGAGAGTAAACGATACCTACGGTCATCCTTCAGGGGATGTGGTTTTGAGTTCTGTCGCGCGCAGGCTTGCAGCAGCTACGCGTGACGGCATCGACGCCATAGGCCGATACGGAGGCGAAGAGTTTGCCGTTATGCTTCCGGAGACGGATGAACAGGCCGCTCTGAGGGTTGCGGAAAGACTCCGGCACGCCGTTGAATCTGAATCTATTTCCCTGAAAGGCGTGGAGGGAGTCAGCGAATCTCAAATAACGATTACTATCTCAATCGGCGTTACGACGACAAGATATGAGATAAGTCTTGAAAAGCTTATTTCTGCGGCCGATAAAGCGCTTTATCTGTCCAAGAAGAACGGCAGAAACCTCGCGACTGCATTTGCGGTGGAATCTTTATGAACGTCATTATCCAGATGATTTTATTTAGTTATCCTTTCGGGCTCTTCGGGGTAGGCCCTGCTTGCGGCTCAGATGCAGGTATGATGCTCGAAAAAGGAGTATTCGCTCTTGAGTATAATCCATCCGGGCTTGCATGGGTCGATTCAATAGAAGCGGGGGTAGCGGCTGAAGGACTCTTTGCATATAATCTCGTTGGTTTTTCTTATAACTACAGGGGATGGCCAGCTGCGGTTTCCGTACATCACAATACTCAAACGACCGGTTTCTCAATCGGCGCCGGAAATCTGAGGCTGCCTCTTGCCCTTGGTGCAGCGTTCGGGGCGTCCTTCGAGTCCGCGAATTCGGAATCCAATTACTCTCTTAGGGCAGGTCTTCAGTGGAGAGAGTATGTTGGATTAGCCCTCGGACCCCGATTGTGGCTTGCCCCAGATACCGCTCATTTAAGCGGAATGATTCAAATAGGCGCATCCGTTCCGGTAGTCGAAGGGTTGAAGTTCCTTGCCGGGGCATCGGCCGAAGTAGCTCCGGTCGCTTTCAGAGCAGGGGGAGGACTTGCATACGACCCTTTTTTGTTCCTCAGAGTCGAAAGCGTTGTGGCAACAGACGGATGGGGGGCGGGAGTAGTCTTAAAAAGTGAAAACGACAGGGGTGGTGTATGGGTCAACAAAGGGTTTTCAGGTGAACCGTGGCGGTTCGGCATTTCCTATATCCGCGATGTACAATCACCAAAAGTGAAGGAAGTCGTTGTTTTCAGAAACTTACCTCAAAGGGTGGATACAGTCTACATCTCTAAAACAACGCCTGTGGTAAAGGATACATCGAAAGTTGTTTCTCCTGATGTCCGGAGAAGACAGGAACAGCTGATGGCTAAGGCCAACCGGTACTATGCCGAAGAGCGTTACGAAGAGGCTCTTGCGGTATGGAAAGAGGTAGTTCAACTCGATCCAGGTTCGGATTTGGGTGTAAGAGCAAGCGAGGATATAAAGGACGTAACGGCCCTTATCGAGACGTTGAATAAAATCCGCACTGGTAAACCCCAGTAAGCGTATCGTGGGCTTGATTTTACTGTGTTGCGTCGCTTGCGGGCCATGGTTTGCGGCTTGACACAAGCCTTAGTTCGCGTAGACTTACGCCACATGGTCAAAATAACGCTTGAAGGCGTTGCTCATGACGTTGAAGACAGGATGCGTCTTCGCGATCTGGCCCCTGAAGGGGCTTTTGCCGCTATCCTTAACGGAGAGGCGGTGGAGTTATCCACTCGGGTTGAGGATGGAGCAAGTATAAAATGGGTTTCTTTTGAAGATGAAGAAGGCAGAAGGATATTCTGGCATTCGACTTCTCATCTTATGGCTCATGCCGTAAAAAGGCTTTTCCCAAGGGTAAAACTAGGAATCGGACCCGCTATTGAAGAGGGATTTTATTACGATTTCGACGTAGAAAAGCCATTTACGGAAGATGATCTGAAACGAATCGAAAAGGAGATGCGCAGGCTGGCTGCAAGGAGCCTGCCTATCAGGAAAAAAGTGTTTCCAAAATCCAAGCTGGAACATTATTACCGGTTCTACGGCGAGGATTTAAAACTTGAATTACTTGATGAGATACCTGACAATGAATTAAGCATTTACGAACAGGATGATTTTCTTGATTTGTGTCGCGGTCCGCATCTTGACGACACATCAAAGATAGCGGCATTCAAGCTTCTATCCGTGGCTGGGGCTTACTGGAGGGGCGATGAAAAGAACAGAATGCTGCAGCGGATTTACGGCATATCATTTCCCAAGGAGGAGGAGCTTGCCGCCTATATTGAAAGGATAGAAGAGGCCAAGGCGCGCGATCACAGAATCATAGGTCAGAAGCTGGATTTATACGATATAGTCGAGGAAGTCGGACCAGGACTGGTGTTGTGGAAACCTAAGGGAACTATACTCCGCCAGGAGATAGAGAAGTTCTGGACTTCGGAGCATTTGAAACGCGGCTACCAGCTTGTCACGACCCCCCATATCGCCAGAGCCGAACTGTGGAAGATATCAGGTCATTACTCATACTATAAAGAAAATATGTTTCTTACATCTATAGACGAACAAGAATATGTAATAAAGCCGATGAACTGTCCAGCCCAGATGATGCTCTACAAATCCGCCAAACACAGCTACAGGGAGCTTCCTATCCGCTATGCCGAACTCGGAACTGTCTACCGCAACGAACGTTCGGGTGTTCTTCACGGAATGCTTCGCGTCCGCGGACTCACGATAGATGATGCTCATATCTTCTGCACGCCTGAACAAGCGCCATCGGAAATCGAGGGAGTACTCAACCTCGCTCTTTTCATGACCCGTGCATTCGGTTATAAAGATATCAAGGTGGAACTCTCGCTGTGGGATCCTGATAATCGCAACAAGTATGCGGGAACGCCTGACAAGTGGGAGCATGCTCAGTCCATACTTGAAAAGGTACTTAAGGATAACAATATCTCATATAAAAAAATGACGGGTGAGGCCGCGTTCTACGGCCCTAAGATAGACATCAAGCTGCTGGATGCCTTGGGCAGACCTTGGCAGGCTTCGACCATTCAGTTCGACTTCAATCTGCCTGAGCGTTTCGGGTTGACATACGCAGGAGAGGATGGTAAGGAACACGAGGTTCGCGTGATCCATCGAGCCATTCTCGGTTCGCTTGAGCGATTCATAGGTGGGTTGATAGAATTCTATAAAGGCGAGTTTCCATTGTGGATAGCCCCTTACCAGGCGGCGGTATTAACCGTAACGGATTCAGCCATGGAATATGCATCTTCGGTTGCTGCAGAATTGATTGATGAAGGGATAAGGGTTATAACGGATTTTTCAAACGAGAAGATTGGCGCCAAAATAAGACGCCAGGAACTCGATAAGATTCCTTATATGATTATCGTTGGAGCCCGCGAGGCTCAGGAAGGCAGGGCTGCTCTAAGACGCCATCACGAAGGCGATATGGGCAGTTACTCCGTTGCCGAGATTATAAAACGTTTCAAAAAAGAAATAAAAGCGCGGAGGTGATAGATTCACAGACGCTTTGCCGGGCCTGCGCCCATTCCAAAACGCCGACATCGCATAAATCACGAAATAAGATCAGATTATGTTCGCGTCGTAGGCGTTGATAAAAAAATGATAGGTATCCTTCCTATAAAGGAAGCGATGCGTATGGCTGTTGCTCAAGGGTACGATCTTGTTGAAATCGCTCCGGAGGCTGATCCGCCCGTATGCAGGATTCTCGATTACGGAAAGTTTCTTTACGAAGAAAAAGCCAAACAGCAGACAGCAAAGAAGCACCAGCACACCGTAGC
This sequence comes from bacterium, assembly GCA_012517375.1. Taxonomy (NCBI): domain Bacteria; species bacterium. The sequence continues at coordinate 7,391 of JAAYVC010000028.1, forward strand.
AGTTCGCCAGATGAGGCTGACCTTGAAGATAAGCGAGCACGATTTCGACACTAAAGTCCGCAAGATGAAGGAATTCCTTGAGGCCAAGGACAGGGTGAAGCTGACGGTAATTCTGCGCGGCCGTGAAGTTGTGCACAAGGATCGCGGATTGGAGATGATTGAAAAGATTAAAGCTAAACTTGCCGATATATCGGTCATGGAAGGAGAACCTACTATTGAAGGCACTACCAGGCAGTCATGGCAGGTGATGTTTCTTCCGAGCAGGAGTTCAGGCAAGTCAGGCTCGAGAAGGGAATCTAACGCATCAGACAGCGAAGATGAAACGAGAGTCGATAATGCGGGAGATTACTCTGAGGCGAAGATGCCTCAAGAGGAAGAAAGTTAATATCATCTGTTAAGGAGAATGCAAGATGCCGAAGTTGAAAACAAAGCGTGCATTAGCCAAAAGGGTTAAAGTTACCGGTACCGGAAAGATTAAACGATACAAATCCGGCCACAGCCACCTTTTGGAATGCAAGAGTACCCCGCGCAGGCGCGGTTTAAGGCAGCCTACAACCATAGAAGGCGTGAACGAAAAGAGGATGAAGAGGATGCTGCCTAATGTCGGGAACACGAAAGTCAAAAAAGAAAAAGTACAAGGAGAATAAATAATGCCTCGAGTGAAAGGCGGACCTGCGGGTCATTCCCGCAAGATGAAATGGCGTCATTACGCCGAGGGTTACTGGGGAGGACGTCATCGTTTGACCCGGTCCATACGTACTGCCGTTCAAAAAGCTTGGGAGTCCAGTTATCGCGACAGGCGACGCAAGAAACGCGAGATGCGCGCTCTCTGGAATATACGCATAAATGCTGCACTCAGGCCGTTGGGATTGAACTACAGCGGTTTTATTCACGGACTTAAGCTTTCAGGAATCGATATCTCAAGAAAGACTCTTGCCCAGATAGCAGTAGAGAATCCAGAGGATTTTGCCCTTCTTGCAGAAAAAGTCAGGGAGGGTATGAATGCTGGAAAACCTAGCAGCAATTAAATCCGAAGCGTTGGCCGCCTTAGCAGCGGCTAAAAGCATTGAAGATATAGAGCTGCTGCGGGTCAAGTATCTGGGCCGAAAAGGGGCGCTCACACACGTTTTAAGAACACTTAAAGATCTGTCCGAAGATGAACGTCGCAGCGCCGGAAGTGCGGCGAATCTATTGAAAGAGGAACTTGAACTTGAAATAGAGCGCAGGGTTTCAATACTCAAAGATTCTGTAAAAACGTCCTCGATAGATATTTCCCTTCCAGGCCGGAAGAGGTTTCTAGGTCACATACATCCCTTGACAATCGTCACCTCAAGGATTGTTGAAATCTTCACCGGTATGGGATTCGAGGAGATAAGAGGCCCTGAGATAGAAACCGACTGGTACAACTTTGAAGCCTTGAATATTCCTGAAGGTCATCCCGCAAGGGGGGAGATGTTCGGTAACTTTTATCTCGATTGCGGGCTTCTTCTGCGATCCCACACTTCACCTGTGCAGGTCAGGGTAATGGAAAAGATGAAGCCTCCTGTCAGGGTTATTGCGCCGGGCAGGGTCTTCAGGCGCGATCCATTCGATGCTTCCCACTCGCCCGTATTTCATCAAATAGAGGGGCTTTATGTAGACGAAGACGTGAGTTTTGCAGATCTTAAGGGGACACTTGAGGTTTTCACGCAGGAGATGTTCGGCGAAGGAGTTAGAGTAAAATTCTCTCCTTCCTACTTTCCTTTCACGGAACCATCAGCGGAGCTTTCCATCTCATGCGTAATATGCGGCGGCGAAGGATGCAGCATGTGTTCTCACAGCGGCTGGATAGAACTGCTCGGATGCGGCATGGTTCACCCCCAGGTGTTGCGTAACGTAGGTTATGACCCGGATAAAGTCAGAGGTTACGCATTCGGGATGGGTATCGACAGAATCACTATCATAAAATACAAGATCGATGACATCAGGCACTTCTTCACCAATGATATGCGTTTTCTCAGGCAATTCAGGGAGGCTTGATCATTACAAATCATTTAAAAAAGGGGGATAAAAGTATGTTCATGATGCGGACAACATGCAAAAAAAGGAAATTTAAAAAAAGCGCTAAGATAAGATTCATAATCTCCTTTCTTGCATCATCTTTTGCCTTCCTTTCAGGGTGCGCCTATTTTAATACCTACTATAACGCAGAACGCTACTATAAGGAAGGACTGAACAATGAGGAAAAAAGCAAGGGATCAGGCAGGTCTTTGTTTCAGAAGTCGCTTGAAAAAGCGGTTACAGTAGCAAAAAAATATCCTGATTCCAGGTGGGTAGACGATGCATTTTTTCTGATAGCTATGAATTACTACTGGATGGAGAGATACGACAAGGCTTTGCCTCAATTCGAAGGATTCATCGAGAATTTTCCTGAAAGCCCTTATATAGATGAGGCGCGTTTCAGGCACGCCTTAGCATTGATTGAACAGGGTAGATACTCTGAAGGCAGAGTCGAGCTGAATGATATTTTTCCTATCCGTAAATACTCAAAAAAAGCTCGATTCGCCTGGGCAGATGCCTTCAGAAAGGAGAAGGATTGGCCTTCCGCAAGCAAGGCTTTTAGTGATTTTCTCGAACTTTACCCATTCGGTGAGATATCTAACGAGGCAAGGATAAATCTTGCTGAAATAGAGCTTGCCGGCGGAGATACGCTTAATGCGATAAAAGTCTATGAACGCTACCTTAAACGTGCCGAGACTTCTAAAGATAATTATGCAAGGGGGCTTACACTTGCCAATCTCTATTACATAAGTGGTTCGTACAGTAACTCCTCTCGGACCCTGAAGCAGATCAGCGGCAGATACCCAGATATCGACGAACAGGCAGAATTGATTAAAGGAAAGATAGCTCTTGTCGAAGGCGATACGTCCGAAGCCTTAAAGATACTGGCCAGGGTTCCCCGGGGTTCTTCAGGCAGCAGGGCAGAGGCTTTTTACCTCGTAGCAAACATATTCGAGCAACAAGGCAAGTATGAACTTGCCATATCATACTATGATACAATAAGCACTTCCGAGACTAAATCAAACTATTCTGCGATAGCGGAAAGAAAAAAGACGCTTCTTGAATCGAGAATCTCATCCGATACAACGGATCAAGCCGATATAGATCCTGCAAAGGAACAGTTTCTCTTGGCAGAATCTTATCTTCTAAGTATCGGAGACGCGAGAAGGGCTCTTGCAGAATATGAAAAGGTGTCGGAAGAACATCCGGAAAGCGAGTATGCAGCCAAGTCAATGTACGGGATAATCTGGATAAAACGCTACAAACTTAATGATCCTTCATGGCGGAACGTGTACGAAAAGCTCTTAGAACGCTATCCGGAAAGCCAGGCCGCTAAAGAAGCGCTCAATCTTTTGAATGAAGATGGAACCCCGCAGGGCGATTCTTCTTGAACGCCGGGAGCTAGCTCGCGGGCTGATTGCCCTAAGAGTACGCATCCAAGGAGTGGGTGAAATCAAACCCGGTCAGTTCTTTGAATTACAGACGGGAAAAACGTTCCTTCCGCGGGCGATATCGGTCTCTGATTGTATGAATGAGGACATACTGTTTGTAGTCAGGGTGGTGGGACCTGGCACTTCGTGGATATCGCAACTCCAGCCTGAAACTCCCATGGATATCAGAGGACCACTAGGTTGCGGCGCGCCGATGGTTTCAGAGAGCCCGGTGATGCTCTGTGCCGGGGGGGTAGGAGTCGCTCCGCTTCTCTACCTTGCCAGAAAGTTCAAGGAATGCGGAATTGTTTGCTACGCTCTCATCGCTTCACGAACGTCAACCGAGCTAATCCTTGTCAGCGAGTTCCGCACCTGTTGCGAACGGGTCATTCTTGCGACGGAAGACGGCTCAGAGGGCGAGAAGGGTTTGCTCACGGATGTCCTGCCCAGTCTCCCGGAGCTTTACGAGACAAAGGTGTTGTATGCATGCGGTCCGGAAGCGATGCTTGTTTCACTCAAGGCGCTAGCCCTGAAACAGACGATATACGCCTTTCTGGAATCCCGCATGGGTTGCGGCACAGGCCTGTGCGTTGGATGTGCGGTTCTTGGCTGTGATGAAATATACCACAGGGTATGTACCGAAGGCCCTGTCTTCAATCTCAAGGAGATACTCCTTTGAATCTAGAGGTTTTCGTTAAAAACAGCCCTTTCAAGAACCCGCTGGTTCTTGCCTCCGGCACTTTCGGCTACGGTCTGACCTTTTCAAACGTTATCGAAAAAGCCGGCGCATTCGTAACAAAAGGAATAAGCGTCAAGCCGAAGAAGGGTAATCCTCCTCCAAGAATCTGGGATTCAGTCGAAACGGTCATAAACTCCGTCGGGTTGGAGAATGTGGGACTGGAGGAGTTCAAGACCCGGATACTTCCATCAATTCGTTTCTCCACGCCCCTTTACGTCAATCTGGCAGGCGTTGACGAAGATGAATTCGGGATTCTGATAGAGACGCTTGAAGACTCGCCGGGAATATCCGGATACGAACTCAATCTTTCGTGCCCTAACGTCAAAGAGGGTGGCGCCGCACTCGGACAGTCTGTAAATAAAGTAGCTAAGGTTACAACCTTGTGCCGTTCACTGACATCCAGGCCGATATGGGTAAAACTTACCACTAATTTCTGCGACGTGCGTGAAACTTCAAAGGCTGCTGCCGATTCAGGTGCGGACGCGGTCGTTCTCATAAACACCCTCAATGCCCTGGTAGTGGACGCAAAAAGAAGGAGACCGTTCCTTGGCTCAGGCTCGGGAGGGCTTTCAGGCCCTGCCATTAAACCCTATGTACTCTACCTTGTTCGGGAGGTTTCAAAACGCATCCGCATACCGATAGTCGCTTCCGGAGGGGCGGTATGCGGTCAGGACGTCAGAGATTTCATGCTCTCGGGCGCCAGTCTCGTGGAGTTGGGGAGCATCAATCTGGTAAACCCCGAGTCGCTGATTAGGATTCTTAAGGAGTTTGAAGAATGCATTAATTCCGAGGGTATTGCTTCACCCTCAGAATTAATTGGCAGATTGGAGGAAAGATGACAGAATTGATAGTTGCAGCGAATGTTGCATCTATTGAAGAATTAAAGGTTTTCGTAAACAAAACCTCAAGCCATCTTGATTTCTACAAGATAGATTCCGGTCTTTTCACAAAAACCGGTCCTGATGCCGTAAAGCTCATAAAAGATTCAGGAAAGAAGATATTCCTTGACCTCAAATTCCACGATATACCGTCCACCGTTGCCAGAGCCGCAGCAAACTGCATCTTCCTCGGAGTCGACATGTTCAACGTACATGCTATGGGAGGTTTCGAGATGATGGAAGCCGCAGTCAAGGAGACCTGGAGCATGCACAGCGGCATCCCGATAATTCTCGGGGTTACTGTACTTACTTCAATAGACGAGGCGGCGTTCCGCGATCTGTTCGGTTCGCCTTCTAACAATCTCAACCAGCACGTCCTGCTTCTTGCACAACTTGCAAAGAGCGCGGGTCTTTCAGGAGTTGTCGCCTCACCGAACGAAATAAAGCCCATAAAAGAGAGGTGCGGAAAAGACTTCGTAGTTGTAACCCCGGGTATCAGACTTCCGGGCGAGGACAAGAAGGATCAGATGCGTACGGATACGCCTAAAGGGGCCTCTCTCTCCGGTGCGGATTTCATAGTAGTCGGCAGGCCTATTGTCGAGGCTAGGGATCCGGTAGCAGTCATTGAAGAATACAGAAAGGAGCTTTCCCAATGAACAGCGGCGCTGACCTTCTCATTCTCGCTAAGGGGTGCGGCGCCATAAAGGAAGGGCATTTCTTGCTTCGCTCCGGGAAGCATTCCGGAGTGTATGTAGAGAAGTTTTATCTTCTAGAAAGACCTGACGTTCTTTCTCTCTTCGTCGAATCCTTATGCTCAAAGATTGATGGAACCTTCGACCGCGTAATAGGTCCATCGCTCGGCGGGATGATTGTTGCATACGAGGCCGCCAGACAGCTCGGGATACCTGCTGGTTATGCCGAGAAGTCTGATGGCGATGAGATGGTTCTTAGACGCGGAAAGGGCCTTTCATCCGACGAACGCATTCTTGTCGTTGACGATGTGATGACTACAGGAGGGTCTGTTCGAAAGACGGTATCTGCAATCGAAGCAAAGGGCGGGAAGGTAGCTCAGATAGCAGTTCTTGTTGACAGGGCAGCGGAATCTCCTTCTGATTTGAACTATATCTCCGCGCTCAGATATGCGCTGCCTGCTTACGAGTCTTCGAATTGTCCGCTTTGTTCGAAAGGGCTTCCGCTTGTTAAGCTCGGCGGATAGAAAGAGCCTCGTAGCTTTAAGTAGCTTTCTTCAGTTTTCTTGGCCTTGAAACGGCGCTTCTTTGTTTTTTCTTAGGGGCCTTTCGTAGCGTACTCTTTTTATTTTTTGACTTAACGGAGGTTTTTGTCTCTGTCTTATTGATTGACGCCTTCTTTTTTGCTTCCTTCAGGGATGTCTCTATTTCCCTTATCTCCCCGAGTATCTTTTTTACTCTCGGATCCTTGAAGATGTTCGAAGGAGCCTCTTTTTTCACGAGCATTGCGTATATTATTCCTCCAAGGACGGTGAATTTTTCCCCGAGAACGGTGTTCATGCCTAGTACGTCGAAGCGATGTTTACCACGCAGGGCAAGATCTTCGGTTTCTTTTATTGCAGAACGTGTTGCTTCAGCAAGCCAGGATGTTACTTCTTTCCACAAATCGGACATCAACACTCCTTATAAAGGTTTGTTTCGTTAATATAATCCCTGACTTTGTCCCGAACAAGATAATTAATTGTTTTCCCTTCTTTCAATCTTGTTCGAATCATTGATGATGAAACTTCTATCATCGGAAAATCCGGGAAGTAAACTTTCCTAGTTGTATCGGTATCGCGAACTGTAGCAGTTCGTCTCGGCAATACAATGAGTTCAGCCATCACTATAATAGCCTCCGGATCGCGCCAGGTGTTAAACATATCGTATTCATCGCTGCCGATTATTAAGAATAATCGAGAGTCGGGATGGTTCAATTTCAATTCACTCAAGGTCTCTACCGTGTAGGAAAGATTCTTTTCCTTCTCTATCGTTGAAACCTTAAAATCCTTATTTCCCTCAATCGACAGTTCAGTCATCCTCACTCTCGCTTCATAGGATGCGAAAGCGTCTTTATGAGGAGGGGCGGCTGCTGGAATAAAGAGGATATTATCCAGTTCAAAGAAGCAGGAGGCCAACTGAGCGTGAATCATATGGCCGATGTGGGGGGGGTCGAAACATCCGCCTAACACACCTATGCGCTTCATTCAAGCTCTTTTGCGATTTTCGCGAGCACCTTCTGCGCTTTCTTCTGCCACTTTTGGTTTCCTGACAACTCTTCCATAAGCGCCTGAGCTTCTTCAAGTTCGCCCAGTTTCATCTTGCATAGGCCGAGATAGTAGCTGGTTTCGAAATTGGTTTCTTTAGCTAGAGGGTATTCACCAAGGATATACTCAAGAGACATAACGGCAGCGTTATATTCCTTGAATTTGAAATAAAGCTTGGCTGCCTCAAGCTCTTTTCTTGCTAGTTTTTCGTCTATCCTTGCCAGAAGTTTTCTTGCGTCCGGTGCGTAGATGGAATTGGGGTATTTGCGCAGAAATTCGGTAGCCATTTTTTGAACATCCAGTGTCGTTATTTGCTCTTTGTAGTAGGGTTCTGATGTCTCGAATTTGGATGTAGCCGCCTTGATCTGCGCCTGTTCTGAGTATTGTGAACCCGGATACTGCTTGTACAGGAACTCGTATTCAACCGAGGCTTCGTCGTACTTCTTCAAATTGTAATAAGATTCTGCAAGGTGAAATTGGGCTTTTTGTACATCCGGGCTCGTAGGATTATTCAGGACATAATAGTTCAGAAAAGAAATAGCCTTCCTGAAGTCCGAATTCGCAAACGCAGTCTCCCCTAAAAGAAGAACGCTGTCTTGCGGCAGTGATTCCGGTTTGACTGTTTTTGCATTAACCGAGACCGGCAAGGATAAAAGCAGTCCTGCAAAAATCATTATGGCTTGTTTCAATTCGTCTCCTCTCCTAAAAGCGCCAGTCGCTCGCGGGCCTTAGAAGCAAGAGCGGCTGATGCGTTGACGCTGAGTTTTAGAACCTCCCGGAAAGCCGCTTTGGCGCCTTCAACGTCTCCTTTCCGGAGTCTTATCTCGCCCGCAAGAAAGTAGATATCATCCTTGAGCATCTGGGATAGTTCGACCTGAAGGACCCTGGTCATGATTAAATCCGCACTGTCGAGCTGCCCCCTTTGAAAAAGATCCTCGGCGTAAAGATAAGCGTTCTGGCAGTATCTGGGTTCAAGATAATAATGCCTTTCCTGCATCGCCTGCTCGGTTGCCTGGTAGGCTTCGCCTTTGTCTCCGAGTTTTTCCAAGAGGATTATCAGTTTTTCCCATGCCATTGCTCGTGAAGTTGAATCCTTCAGCGACGCGAGGGAGCGCCGGTAGTAGTAAACACTTTTTCCGTATTCCCCGAATTTCTCATACAAATCACCCATGAGGGAATAAGCGTCGCCCATATAGATGCGCTTTGAAGTTCTTATTGCCGATTCGAAGCATTCGATAGCCAGTTCTCTTTCTCCAACCTTTCCGAGCTCAATGCCCCTTTTCTTATAAGCTAATGCGATGCTGTCTCTGTAGAGAGTGTCTGACGCAAGGGCTTTTTTGAAATTCTTTTCAGCCTCCGAGAGATTCTTGAGACCCAAGTAGGCTCTTCCCATGAGGTAATTGACTTCAGGCACAACGGGGTCATTGCTCTTTCTCAATGGGTCAAGCTCGACTATTACCTTCGAAAAGTCTCTTTTGTCAAGGGCTTCGCGGGCTTTTTTTAAACTCAAATCACTCTTGGAACCGCATCCTGAAAAGAGTGCCAAAAAAATTGGAATCAACATGTATTTCTTCATTTGCTGAACTCCTTGAAGAAGCGCTTGAATACTTTCCTCATCTTTTGAGCGGTTTCGGATGCTGCTTTTGTTATTTCTTCAAGCGTGTCTCCGTTTGACGGTTGGGGAAGGAATATAGCCATATTGGATACAACAGAAACGGCTAGAATCCTCATGCCTAGCTGTACGCCGGTAATCACCTCTGGGACCGTGGACATGCCTACAAGGTCTCCTCCAGCGCTGTGAAAAAACCTTAGTTCCGCAGGGGTTTCAAGACTTGGTCCGGCTACCGCTACATAGATGCCTGTCTTAGGTAATATTTTTTCTGCAAGAGCTGCAGCAGTAAAGCTGTTCATGAGTTCAGGATTGTATGCCTGGCTGAGTGACGGAAATCTCTGTCCCTTTGCGTCATCTGAAAAGCCCCTTAGGGGATTGACGCCCATCAGGTTGATGTGATCGGAGATGATAACAATATCCCCTATCTTGAAGTTGATGTTCAGGGCGCCAGCCGCGTTGGTCACAACCAGCATCCTTGCCCCAAGTTCACGCACGACTCTAACGGGGTAGGTTATTTCATCCATGGTGTAGCCCTCATAAAAGTGGGGTCTTCCTCTCATCACCGTCAACGGATATCCTTCAATCCGTCCGATAACCAGTTCGCCTTCATGGGACGAAACAGTAGGCGTCGGGAAATGAGGGATATGAGAGTATGGTATTATTGCCGCTTCATCAAGTTCTCCAATAGCATCCTTGAGACCTGTACCGAGTATCAAGAGCCCCTCAGGAACTATGTCAGTTGTCGAACGAATGAATTCGATACTTTCTTCAATCTGCTGTCTCGTCAATTTGAGTCTCCTTTTTCAATCTTTCGAGAATTCTTCCATAGTTGTCCGGCGTTACTTCCATCCTCCACGAGAAAAGCATGTTTTTGGGTGTGGAGACTGCATATGTCCGCTTGCAGCTTTTCAACTTCAAGTTGAGCCGAAAATCTGAGCTTCTCCGCGTCATTCTTAGCTCCTTCCCTTATCTTTTCGGAATCCTCAAGAAAGTTGCGTCCGAGAAGCTCCGCCGCGCCATGTCCCCGGGAAAGGGTATCCTTGAGAACCTGCTCCATTTTGCGGAATTCCTTGACGGTTTCCTGCTGGTCGCTGATTTTGAATTTCAAAATTCCCGTATCTGAGTTTGAACTCTTAAGCTCTGCAGCAAACTCGAAAAGGAACTCCCTTGCATCGCTTTCATGTCCTTTCAGTACCCGCCGGGATTCTTTTTTTCTGATATCTGCTGGAGTGAGGCTCATGCTCTAGTTTACCTAGCTTGCAGGAAGTGTCAATGTTCTTTCATTGAATTTCGTGTCGTGCAAGATCTGCATAAAGTGATGCAGGGTTGCGAAGGATTATTTCTTCAAGAATATCTTTCGCTTTCCCGGGATCATTCATCCTGTCTCTCAAAAGAATCGCCCGCTCGAATTTCGCTCTCGGCGCCAGAGAGCTTTCTGGCCAGTCCGTGGAAATCTTCGAGTATGCCTCGTCGGCCTCGCGATATCGTCGGAGTTTTGCCAAGCTTTGCGCCATTAAGAGCAGAGCTTCATCCGCTGCCTCTTTCGAACGCTTCTGGATTTGTGAAGAAAACGACAAGGCGTCTTCGGCATCACCCCATCGCAAGGCTGCAAGCGCCATTGCGTAATCGCTTGCATCCTGGGGAGTCGTTAATGCAATCTTGTACAAAAGAACTAGGTCGTTTTCGAGCGAGTTGCCAGGATAGCGGATGAGCAAGGATTCCATATAAAGCTTTAACGTGTCCGTTTCGCCGTCAACTGCGGCTAGAATGCCCTTAAGTAATAAAGAAGAACTGTCCTCAGGTACGCCCTTAAGAAGCTCCCCGGATTTTTCCCAATTGCCTCTCAAAAGCTCTAAGGCGGAAACCCTTACCCTTGTCCAGGCGCTGATTCCCCTGGCTTCTTCTATCTCATAAAGAGTTTTAATAGCTTCCTGGTATGTTGCTTTTGACTCCGATAGGATGAAGACCAACTCCGTTTTGGATTGAATAGACGTATCTTTCCTAAGAAGTTCTTTTGCTTTTTTTGTATCCCCCAAGGCGTGAATCATTCTTGCAGCGCCGATGTTTTCGCCGGCTTTTTCGTAAGCCTCTAACGCAACATCATACATTTTTTTCTCCTCTGCTTTTCTTCCGATTGATGCGAGTTCTCCCGAATCATTTGTATTTTCTATTATTGAAAACAAGAAAAGGGTATCGCCGAGCTGGAGCGCCGTTTCGAATGCGCTTGAATCCTTATTAGTCCTCAATTTCGCTGAGACCTTCCGCGGCCCAAGTCTTTCGGATAAGGTTTTGATTTGCTTGCTGAAAACCTTCGAATCGGCTCCTGCCTCAAGTGCGTTTGCTACCTCTTCAAGCGCCTTTTCGTTTCTGGCTTGCCTTAAATAGAAACCGACCATCGTCGGAGCGTGCAGGGTCGGGTTTGACGTTCGTTTTCTTTCCTCTGTAATGAACCATACAACGTAATCGGATTCGAGTTCGTTTAATGTAAAGATGATATCGCTTCCCCATTGTGGCGACTTTCCATAAAGCTCCTTTAAGGCTTTGAATGATTCGTCGTTCCTCCCGCACATCAATAGCCCTTCGGCGCGGCCTAGGTTTAGAATCTCCCTGTCAGGGTAATTGCTCAACAGTTCGGAGCTGGTCTCAACAAGCCTTGAACCCTGATCCTGCTGGCGGCAGTAATAGAGATAGCGCCTGTAGGTATCTTCATCGAATGCAGTAACAAGACGCTGTTCAAGCGTTGTCAAGACGTCCGATTGCGAGAAGAGACATAGAACCAGAACTCCAAAAGTCATGCTTAACGTTCCATCAGCGATTCTATGTATTGTCTTGCCATTCTTTTGTATTCTTCAGGGTAGTCCGACCTTTCTATTCGGATTATCTCCTTCTTGAGCCAGAGGTTCTTTTCTCCTGCATCAAGCGGCATTGAGGGCGAAGAAAGATTTCTCCATACGCTTCCAATCTCACGCTCCCTTTCTCTTGTCTCATCCTTTTTCCGCAGTACGTTTTTTGCGTCCAGAAGCCTTCTGAAAACGCGCTCTCCCCGGTTCACAAGTTCGCGTTCTCCCGTGAAACGCGACATATCCTCCTCCATTCTCTTCATCTCCTCGATGATTCCCTCGAGCATTCCCGAAAGTCCAGGATTTGAGCCCTGACCCTTCGAGAGTTCCTCCAGCTGCTCCCGCAGACCTGCCTGCTGGCTCAGGAGCTCTCCGAGTGCGGCCTGCTGAGCGGCGGTCATCTGACCGGATATCGGCAGGGGCAGAAGTCCGCCCATCTGCTGGTTTATCGATAGCTGCGCCAGGCTCATCTGAGATAGTGCGTTGAGCATCTCCGCAAGACCTGTTGACGAAGCCCCTTGCTGCCCAAGGCTGCGCGCGTAAGCGTTGAGAAGGGACGCGGCCGCGCGGTCTATTGCGCTTTGAGCGGATAGCGCCTGGCTTTGCGCACTCGGTGTTCTGCCTTCTATAAGGCTTTCCTTGAACTCCTCCTCGCTGCGCGACGCCTCGGCCAGGTTCTGCATTGCGTCCCTTGGAACGTTAAAGCTCAGGCTTGCCAGCCGGTAGAGATTCTCCTTAGCACGCTCCAGCGCACGTTCTAGTTCTGCAGCTTTTGCAGCGGCCTCAAGCGATGGAACCGCAGGAAGATTGCCGGTGAGCTTCTCCTGCTCATCGCTTAAGAGCAGGAGCTCCCTTGCAGCGGCAGCCATCTCGCGGTTGAGTTCATCCTGCCTTGAACGCTTGAGGTTTGAGGCCATCTGTCCGAACTGCATCGATGCATTTTTCAGATTCTGGCTAAGCTTTTTCGCGCTCTCCCTGTCCATTTTTGAATCACTCAAACTTTTACTGACCTTGTCGCAGAGATTTTTGTTCTCGCCAGCCATCTGGCTGGCAAGCTTCTTGAGTTCGTCCGAAATCCCTTTCTCCCTTAGAGCTTCGGAAAGCTCCTGAGCCTGTTTGGCAAGTTCCTCAAGTCCCTTTCTTATCTCTTCCTGTCGCGCTTTGGCTTCCTCTTCAGAGAGCTTTCCTGCCTCCTTCATGAGATTTTCTTCCATTCTGGCGAGGGCGTCGGATTTTTCGGAAAGATCCGAGAGTTTTTGCTCCTCAAGGAATCTCTCGAGCACCGACATCGCCTGCTCGAGCTGTCCTTCGAGATCGCGACTGAGCGAGCCTGTCTTAGCGAGTTCCTCCGCGAGTTTTTGAGGGTCATTCTTCAGGGCGCTTGCGAGTTCATCCAGGCGCGAGCGGAGTTCGGGAGGCATCATGTCGGCAAGCATCTTGCTGAGTGATGAGAGTTTGGCAAGCATCTCAGGGTCGCTGATGGCTCCCTCTCTCAGTTTCTCCAGGAACTGCCTCGCTTCCTGAGCGATGCTGTCCACTGAACCCATGAGGTTCTTCTGGGCTTCCAGTATCTCCTCAAGCCTTGCCTTTTCCTCCGGCGGCATGGTTTTATCCTGTTTGAGCTTGGACTCGATTCTCGATAGCTCCATTCCAAGCTCCTTCTGTTGTTCGCCGAGTGCTGATAGTCCTGAGGCAGTCTTGTTGCCGTATTCAGTCAGTTCGGAAAAAACCTCGTCCATACCGGGCAGTCTCAACCTGTAGGTTTTGCTTCGGCCCCATTTTGGCCCTGATACTGCATCGTTATCGGACACCTCCACGTAGTAGCTAATCTCGTCTCCAGGCAGCAGGTTTAGTCCGCTCAAATCCCATTTGTAGTACAAGGTATCCTCAACCTTTCCACGGGAACGGCCTATAGATATCATTTGTCCGTCAGTTGCCTGCATAACAAGCATCGCCTGGTCAAGGCCGTAATCGTCGAGCGCTTCTGCTCCCAGGTATAAAGACATGGATTTATCAAGAACGGCGTCCTTCCCCGGCATAAAAAGGTCTACAAGGGGAACCTGGTCGTGCTTCGCATTAACGTATATGCGCTGTTCCTTCCTTGAGCCTGTTCTATCCTCAAGAACAACAGCCGCATTCATTGAGTTCGTGAATCTAAAGCTCGCCATGAATCGTTTCCCGGAGACTTGTATCCGGGATGAACTGTCGCCATTCTGCAGATGAGCCTCATTGAGTTCTGAAGACGCCTCGCCTTCAAAATCTACCATGCTGCCCGGCAATGCCGAGATGTTGAAGTCATGGAATACAACAGGCTTTTCTCGCGTATAACCCGGAGGTGTTACAGTAAAAGTGACGTTTTTTATCTCAAAGGGCTCGTTCAGACCAAGGTAGACCTCTTTTGAACTCCTGCCCAGTCGGCTGAACCTGAGCTTTACATCACTATCCATCCTGATGTCGGCGGTTGCCAGCTTATCCTCGATTTTAACCTTCGATTTTGTGGTTTTAGCGTTGCTTGTCTGCTCGAGGATTACGTATCGCAGCCCTACAGGAGATACAATCCTTGCTTTTGCCTGGAATCTCGTCCCCCTTTCTAGAATTGTATCACCTGTAACAGACTCAATCCTCAAATCGAGGCTTCCTGGTGCAAACAAGGCATTCATGCCGAAGCAGAGTCTTCGAGGAGCGAGGATGAGGACCGAGAGGCTTAACGCAAACGAAGCGGCCAGGATGCCTAAAGACGCGTAAAAGCGCTTCTTTTCCCTGTCGGCGTTCAGATTTTTCGCTTCAAGAGCGGTTTCTATCCCTGTTAGATAATCGCCTTTGAGTTCTTCAGAATACACCTCCTTAGGGTTCCCTTTTTGCGAGATGTCTGCGGCCGTCGAAAGGCGATCCTTCCAGGTAATATCTCTCTCCTCGGCAGATATTGCCTCTTCGTACAAAGAAGGCTTTCGTATAATCAAAAGCAAGAAAAGACCGAGCGGTATCAATAATAAAAGATAGGGTAGGGGTGAGAACAGCATAAAGGAGCTAATGCTTGCCAGGAGTGCTGAAGCGACAAAAAGCACGAGAACGGCTAACATCTGGAGAGAATTCTTCCTCTTCCTGTAGTTGTCCAGTCTTGAAAGGAGTAGTCTACCTTGAGGCTTCACAATAAACCTCCTTGCAATCCCAGCCTTCCAGGCTGCCTGAAAGCTCGAAGTAACGATCTCCGCATCTCACCTTTATTAGACGCTCATATTCCCTAACGGTTTCATTGTAAACGTTTGCTTCAAGGACTATCTCGTCGACCGTAACCCGCTCCCCTTCGAGTATCAACTCTTTAGGGACCTCCTCGGCTTTATAGCCTTCGTAAAAGCATATCTTTATCACAGGGGATTATAGGTTCAGAGACCTTAACCGTCAAGCGGACTTTTCCCCAAAAGAACGCAGGAGACGTTCTTTTTGGGTATCCGAATCAGGTATGGATTCCGAGCAGACAGGTCGTGTTTGAGGTTACTCGTTAAGGTTAATTCTGCCAGACCGGCTCTTCCCATCAGGCGCCTCCAGCCCAAGAAATTACTTCGTATTTCTTGATTCAAGCCTGACATGAAAACGTATCTTTACATTGTTCCATGGGGTCGCAGTTATATCTCGCACCTTCTTGCTTCAGAGTCGTATGCTGTTGCACGAAAACAGCTCAGACAGTCAGATTAGCGTATGGTAAATTCTTGACTTTTTCTTAACCCTGGATAGCATGCGGAATGCGGAAAAGATCGTTCGGAGAGGGGGCATGATGCATAAACGCTCAAGAATCGTCCTTGCGAGCATTATTGGCGGCGTGCTTGTTCTTTCAGGACTAGCCCTCTTCTTCTACTGGAAGGGCTGGGTTCCGTTGTGGTGTTTTGTTCCTGTCGTGCTTTGTGAAACTATAGGCATCTGGGTTCTCGTGAGCGCCATAAGAAAGAATACTCTCTATATGAAGGAAGGAGTCGAAAAAAGATGCATAATCCGATTCGGAGCAGCCGTATTCCTCATCCTCTTCGGAGTTGGCCTCGCGCTTGCCGCCTTCAAACTGATTCCGGACATCGCGTGGGGGGTAGGCGTTCTTCTTATATCTCTTGGTGCAACATATATTTACAGAGCCGTTGTGCTTCCAAACTCCAACTCAAGTAAAAAAAATGCAGACGCAGAGTAGTCAGGCGCTAGGCCCCGAATATATGAGAAAACCCGGCTCAAGACTTTTTTTTGTTGACCTTTTCCGCTTGTTTGCGATTTTTTTGATGGTCCAGGGACACGTATTCAGGGCGCTTGCGAATGATGCAATCCAGAAGGGGCTTTTCTGGAGGATACACGAAACCGTTCACGGACTGACTGCGCCGCTGTTTCTTTTCGGCTCCGGTATGATATTCATGGTGGTAACGCGCGGCAGATGGGATGAATACCGCAAGTTCGGGGCAAAGACTTGGCAGAGGTTGAGGCGCTACATATACTTTCTCGTGATAGGCTACTGGCTACATCTTCCGTCCTTGAGTCTTTCAAAGACCATCCGAATGATGAATCCCGAACTCCTTGCAAGAATGACCGCCGTTGACGTTCTTCATATAATCTCAATCGGCCTCATCCTGCTCCATCTCATCTGCATGCTGCTGGGTCGTCCCAGGAGGGCTATGTGGGTGCTTTTGCCCCTGGGTGTGGCGTGTCTGGCTCTCGCTCCTTTAGTCCGACCGTTAAATCTTCCAGGTCCTTCGCCGCTTGTATCGTGGCTCACTACCCAGTACGGTTCCAACTTCACGATTCTTCCATGGTGGGGATACATCTTATTCGGAGCGTGCTTCGGAATCCTTTTTCCCGAGTCGGGCAAGCTGAAGGATGAGCGAAGGTACATCATCATCGCCATCATTTCGGGTGTAGCTTGTTTCATAATAGGGTTCGTCGTCTCGCTCATGATAGGCAGGCCGTTCGGGATAGGCTCTCCGAACAAACCAGAGCAGGTTCTCGCGAACATAGGCGGTGTGCTTTTAGTGATAAGCATTGCGTGGCTTCTCGAAAGGGTCGGTTTCGCCAAGAAGATTAGAAAGGCATTCTTCCTGAGCGAAGAGACCTTGATAGTCTATGTCATACATCTCATGCTTCTGTACGGATCGGTACTCTCGCCAGGGATCGCTACCTTTATAGGCCCTACCCTGGGGATGCCGATGCTGCTTCTCGTGTTCACGCTCATCTCCGCTCTTACTGTTGCCTTCACATGGGGGTGGCACTGGGTAAAGAAGGAGAACCTTAAGGTTCTGAGGATCATTCAGCTTGCGATGACTGCTTTGTTCATTATTACCTACCTGGTAAGCCCCGTATGAATGAAACTTGTCTTTTTTGGCAGGGCGAAGGATGGGGAGTAAGAGTACTCTACTCCTCCGCCGGCGTTGCAACATCCATTCTTGTAACCTCGAAGAAAGGCGGATCGCTGCTCATGGATGCTGGAGACGGCACGCTGAGGGATCTTGTATCCTTGAACTGCGACTTCCGCTCGCTCTCAGCCGTCCTCATATCTCACGGTCACTTCGATCATATCGGCGGTATTCACTCCCTCTTAGGCTTCATGCGGATGATAGGCCGGAGCGAAGAACTTGTCATAGCTATGCCGAAGGGAGCCAGAGAACCGCCTGCAATACTCGACGCGTTCGAGTCTCTCTACTCAAATACGATGCCTTTCAAAGTCGTCCGGCATGAAGTCGAGGATTCAAGGTCTTTGAAGTTCGCAGAGATTATAATCAAATCCTTCAAGGTTGTACACTCCGGAAGCACGAGTCAGGGAATCGGCCAGGAACTCCCTGCGGTCGGCTACGAGCTCTTCTTTGCTAATCAGAGAATAGTTTATACGGGCGATGCGGGTCTTGGCTCGAATCTTGAACCCCGAATCAACGGTGCGGATCTTTTACTCATCGAAGCGACACTGGATAAGCCGGGAGGAGAGAGCGAACGGAGGGTACACCTCTCACTCGAATCCTCAGAAAGGCTTGCAAGGCTCGCAAAGAGGGCGTTCATCATCCACAGGGTTCGCTGCAAAGAACCCCTCGATATCCAAGGTTGATGAGAGTCTTTTCTCCTCAAGATATTGACGGGTATTGACTTACCCTGGAATGAGAATAAACTGTTTGGAAAAATTGAAATCATGGAGGCAAAGTCATGAATAAAATTTACCTTGCTCTAGGGCTAGTATTCATCTCATCCATGTTAAATGCCGGAAAAGTAACACCGTGTGCGATGTATTCGCTTGAGGATACCCTTGTGACCCCGAATGCGGTTCCCGGTCGCGTTTCATCCAACGGTCTCTACTTCATCGGTGGCTTCTCGAACGAGAACGGTGAGGAGTTGCTGTATCTGTGGAAGCGTTCGACGCTCGATGCGGCGTGGTCGGAACCCATTCTCCTTAAGGGCGAGATCAATGAACTTACAGACTCATCCGGCAACATGCAGCCTACAATTTCGGACGACGGACTCGTAATCATCTTCGTGAGAAATCCGGGCTCCGGGTGGGAAGGAAACGACCTCTGGATAGCAACCAGGGCTTCGGTATATGAGGCTTTCGGCGACGTCCGTTCTCTCGATGAATTGAACACCGATGATGCAGAAGCGTATCCATGGCTTTCTGCGAACGGTTCAAGGGTCTATTATACTGCAAATGACATGATACTGGTCGCCGAGTATGATGCAAAGGCGAAGAAATTCGGAAACGTAAAAGAAGTCGTTCTCGATGGAATTGAGTCGCCCATCTCATGCTGGCTCTCCCCGGACGAAAAGACCATCCTCGTGACCGACGGATATTCGCTTTACCGCTCTGAACGTAAATCAACAACCAAGTCTTTCGGCAAACCCGAAGAGGTAGCGCTGGAATTTCCTGACAATGAAGACGGGTTCTTTTCATCACCGTCGCTCGATCCGAAGGGCGATTTGTACGTCTATATCTCGGTCCAGATGGCAAGTCAAGAGGAACCGGAGTATTACCAGGAAGAAGACTATGACGTTGAGTATGAGGAGTATCCTGAAAGCTATGAAACTGTTACCGTCCAGGCCATACTCCGTTTCTTGTGTCAAAGGGGCAAATGATGTTCGCAAAGATATTCAAATACTTCTGGCGCTGGATAGTGAAGCCAGGCACGGCGGCAGAAGACCAGCTTTACGACAAAAAGAATGCAGGCATCGGCTTCTGGGCGGTCTTCATCTTCGCCATACTTTATTCCGGAACCGCCTTGTTGCTCCATCTCACGGGATTCAGACCCGCATTCGCACCCATACTCCCTATTCCAAAAGAGACTTACTACTTCTGGCAGACTTTTTTTACGCTACCATGGGCAGTAGTCTCGTGGCTGTTTGCAGGTCTAATCATTTTCCTGTGGAACCGCATATTTACCCGTGAGGCAAAGCGCCGCATCTCCGATATACTTGGTCCATTGGGCATGGCTTTCGTTATTCCCTGGTTCTTCTTTACATGGCTGCCTGAAACCCTTCTTGCACCAATATTCGGTTCGTGGTACTTTCCACCCTGGCCAGCCTGGCTCGAGATCATCAGACTGACAATACCGGCTCTGTGGATGGCAGCGCTCATATACATCAGCGCAAGGAAGATTTTTGATGCTAAGTGGTTTCAATGCGTGGGTTCTGCCCTTCTTGGAACCGCCGCCTTCGGCCTTATGTTTATTCTTTTCATGAGATAACCGAATTCGCAAAATAGCTTCTATATCCAGTTTTCCACTTGACAGCGTTAATATTTATACTATTATTAGGTAATTGAGTTTGATATTACCGATGGTGTAATTCTGAGGAGCTAAAAATATGAGATACAGGTTGTGGTTGTGGGACGAGCGGCGTAATAATAAGAGACTCCCTAACAGAGGTGGAGATGCCTCGGTATCTCTAATACGGTTTTTTTCATTAAAAAAAGGAAGTTGTAATCCAGGAAAAAATCATGTTAGCCGTCATGAGTTTTGTCTTGATGAAAAAGTGAATCACGACGAAATACTCACCCCCAGAGGTCGGACATCTATAAAGAAAAACCCTGCAACGTTTGAAAGGAAAAGATGAACCACGAACTATTCTTTGATGAAGAAAATGACATGATAGTTTTGAGAGTAAGGGGCGATTTTGCAATGGACGACGCCGTCCGATGCTCCGAATTTATCGATAAGACCTTGAAGGAGAGAGGCTCCTTCAACGTTCTTGTGGATCTCTCGGAAGCTACGCCAAGTCTTGATAAGGAGGTGCGAACGATGCTCAAAAAACAGTCGCAAGAGGATGCAGTAAAAAAGTTTGCGATGGTAGTCACGCATCCTGCGCTGAGGATTATAGGCAAGATTGCGACTTCAAGCATGAGTAACTCAAAGATATTCAAGACCGAGGAGGAAGCTCTCCGCTGGCTGAAAGGATAAAATGATATGAAACCCATGATAGAACTAGATAAGCAACTCGGCGTAGTGAGAGCTAAAACTAAAGGATCATTCACGATGCAAGAACTCGATAAAAGCATGGAAGAACTCAAGAAGCTCTTTTTGAATATGGATAAGAAGCTTCTTCTTGCAGACGTCAGAGAAAACGACAGGGTAATGGCGACGAAAGAGGAGAGGGTAAGAATGCGGGAGCTGTCAAAAGATTTGACGTGGGACAAGGCTGCGGTAGTTGGAGCTGATACGCTTGTACGCATGTCGGCTAAGATCGTTCTGGCGGCGATAGGTCTGAGCAAGACAACCAGATTCTTCAAGACCGAGGATGAGGCGCTTCGCTGGCTGAAAGAGAAGCCGTGAATGAGATATGAAAGGGAATCTTAAGCTTGAAGGATAGTACGTGTTTCACGAAGCCTGCTGTTCTGAATTCTTTTCGACAGGTAGCGGATCTGAAATGAATATCCACGAACCGAAGGGGAGTGTGAGATTGCCGAATTCGATGAGCGCTTTGCGAGTCGATTGAGAAATAAAGGTACGGAATGCGCAGGAGTGCGGTTGAAAGAAGGAGAAAGAAATGAGATACAAGGTTTGGTACGATGCCGCGAATCATCTTGTAAGAGCTGAGGTTCTTGAGTCTTTAACCAAGGAAGACGCGGGAGACATGATGATGAAGATAGAAGCGGAGCTTTTAAAAAATGGTACCCGGCTCGGAATCATGGACCTTTCAAATGCCGGTAGCATTAAAAAAGTCAGCAAGGAAACGCGAGAAGTGTATAAGGAACATGCTAAGAGATTATCGTTGGACCGAGCGGCCGTTATCGTGGATTCTCCGGTACTCAGGATGATTGCAAGGGTTGCCCTTACTGCGCTCGGGCAATCGGGCACGGCGAAGTTCGTTAAATCTGAAACCGAGGCCCTTAAGTGGCTGAAATCGAAGAAATGACCGATAAATCGGATGAGTATCCTAGAGAATGGTTGCATCTCGTTGATAAGAAAGATAGAGATAAAGAAAGCGGCAATAAATAATCGTAAGCTTCCGGGACGGAAAGTCCCGATATGGAGAATGAAATGAAATACAAGGTATGGTTCGATAGTGAAAATCAGCTTGTGATGGCTAATGTTACGGCTGCGCTTGAAAAAGAGGAAGCGGAGGCATTGATGAACGGGATCAAGGAGATACTGAAAGAAAAAAAAGCAACCAAAGGGATTATGGATCTTTCAAACGCGGAGGCGTTTGAAAAGATAGGGAAGGAAGTGAGGGAGGTCTACAAGGAGTACGCAAGGAGTCTTGCGCTCGATTGCGCAGCAGTGATAGTCACCTCGCCGGTCATAAGAATGCTTGCAAGAGTCGTTCTCAGCTCACTGGGAATGACCATGACGGCAAAGTTCGTAAAATCATATGAAGAGGCCCTGGAATGGATAAAACGTCAATGATTATTGTGAACTTTCCAGGAAGCGTCTGCACTGAAAATCTCAAGTCATCGGGTGTGACTGCCGGATGTGAAGGATTTTAAAAAGGAAGCTGAATGGCATACGAAACATTTTACGATGAAAAGATAGGTATGGTAAGGCTGAATCTCAAAGGTCAGTGGGGTTCGGGCAGGGAATTTGCCGAGGCGGTCTCCATGATGAACAGCTTGCTTGATGAGCGGGAAAAACGCATCGTTATCTGTGATTTATCTCAAGGCTCCTTCCAATCCTACACGAAGGAGTTCCGCCAGTCGGTAGCCCGGACAGCAAAAAACGTGGAAATCGAAAAAGCCGCAATAACGGGCGCTTCGCCCGTGCTCAGGATGATGGCAAAGATGCTCTTGGCCGCTGCAAGAACCTTAAACCCGGAGCTTCCGGAGGTCAGGTTCTTTAATCTGGAGGAGGAGGCTTTGGAATGGCTTAAAGGAGAGGAGTCATAATGGAACACAAGACCTGCTTCAACGAAGACGCCAATGCGATGTGCGTGGATGTTATTGGCGAGTTCCAGTCGTCAGACGTGGACTGCACGTTCGAGATACTCGATAAACAGTTCGAGGGCAAGGATTACTACAGATTGCTCATAGACCTAAGCCAGTCGAACGGCAACCTGTCTGCCGAGGCGCGCAGGCTCCTGAGCGAGAAGCTCAAGGCGAAGCGCTCTGCAAGGATAGCCTTCGTCATCACGAGACCGACGAGCAGGATGATAGCGCGAGTGGTGGTTGCCCTGTCGAAGAGCTCGCATGAAAAAGATTTTTTCAAGGATAAAGCCAGGGCTCTTGCCTGGTTGAAGCAGGAATGATGAATCGAGCACTTATAACTTCAACCATGTGTTCGGAAAGCACTGAATGGTTGAAGGAGGTGTCGTATGAGCGACGCAGGTTCTTTTGAAGTCAGATACGACGAGAAGGCAGGAATCCTTCGCGTCGACATAATGCATCTTGACTCTGCCCAAGATGTTCATTCAATGTGGTCGGATATTAAAAAGACGCTGGAAGACAAGACAGAGCGCAAGATACTGGTCAACCTTTCCAGAAACAATCAGACCAGCATGAGCAGACAGGCTCGCAAGGCATTCAGCGAATACGAAGAATACCTTAAAACACTTGACAGGACAGCATTCGTCATTGAAAACCCTGTGGTCAGGATGCTCGTTAAAGCGACGCTTGCTGGTATAAGAGGAAGAAAGGACGAAGAGATATCGACCTTCAAGAAAGAGGAAGAAGCCCTTGGCTGGCTGAAAGGTGTGAAATGAAGCATGAAATCAGTTTCGACGAGAGAAACGACATCATAGTCATGAGGGTAAAAGGCGAATTCAACCTCCAGGATGCTATGGAAACTGTGGATAAGATGGATGAGCTTGGAAAAGACAAAAAAACTATCCTGGTGATGGCTGATATGAGAGAAGCAGCGCCCAAGCTCGACAAGGATGTTCGAAAGTTGATGCAGGATCTTTCGAAGCGAATGAAGATGCAGAAATTCGCTATGATAGTTACTAACCCTGCTATCAGGATAGTCGGTAAGATAGTGATTGCTACCATGAGAAACGCCCGAGGTTCAGCTTTTTTCAGAACTGAAGAGGAAGCCATTCACTGGTTGAAAGGAGATTAATGATGAGAGAAATAATTTCAGAAACCGGTCAGGTAAGACACAAGGTTTTTTTCGATGAGGAAAAAGGCGTCGCAGTGATTATCCATTACGACGTAATCTACGCGGATGATGCCCGGGAAATGATAGACGTGCTCGGGACCCTCCTTGAAGGCAAATCACCCAAATTGCTTCTGGACGATTCATCAAGAGTTTCCGCCTCCAGGATGGATAAAGAGACGCGAAGGATATTCATGGGTGCAGGGGAAAAAGTTGGATTGGACCGCGTAGCCGTGTTTGGGGCAGACTCCATGACAAGAATGATGTCGAAGATTATTTTTACCATTGCAGGCAAGATTGATTCCACGAAATACTTCAAAACCGAGGAAGAAGCATTATCGTGGTTGAAAGGAAAATAAAATAATGGATAAATTCATCGTTTCTTTTGACGATGAGAACGACATCCTTTATCTTAAGATACTGGGGTTGATGGACGACGAAGCACTGCGCGAACTGATTCCCCGCTATCAGAAACTGCTTGAGGGCAGAAAGCGCCGTTATGTTCTGGTTGATATGTCGGAAAGTCCGCAGTTCGGCGCTAGTATTATGACCAGAGAGATGAGGGACACATACAGGGAAATGATCAATTTAATGGAAGCCGATAAATCGGCAATATTCGGAGCAACACCTGCATTACGCATGGTCGCAAGGATTGCTATTGCCGTTACCGGAAAGTCAGAGATTGCGCATTTTTTTAAGACAAAGGAAGAAGCCCTGGCATGGCTGAAAGGAGAAAGATAAGAAAATGAAGCACGAGCTATACCTTGACAAAGAAAGCGGCATAATTTTTTTCAGGGCAAGGGGGATTTTCAATTACGAGGACGGTGTCGAAGCCGTCGAAAAGATGGAAAACCTTGTAAAAGGTCTTGAAGATGTCCGGGCCCTTATTGATACGAGAGAGATGCCTCCAAAACTCGAAAAGGATGTACGCAGGTTGATGCAGGACCTGCCGAAGAGATTCAGGATTTCGAGGATGGCAATGATTGTCACAAATCCGGCCCTGCGTATGATCAGTAAGATAGTGGTTGCCACGATGGGTAAAGACTTCAAGGCGGGTTTTTTCAAGACCGAAGAGGAATCGTTGGAATGGCTGAAGCAAGAAAAATGAACTACGAGATGTGGTTTGACGAAAAAAACGGCGTCCTGTACGTAAAGACGCTTGCCATGCTCGAAAGAGCCGATGTAGAAGATATTATCCCCGAAGTGGCGGAAATGTTAGCTGGCAAGGAGCACCGTTATATCCTCGGAGATCTTGCCCAAAACCCGTCCGGTCTTTTGACGAAGGACGCGCGCACGGCTTTTAAGGAAAATGCAGAAAATCTTCAAGTGGATAAGATAGCCATTATCGGAGCCAACCCTTCCATCCGCATGATTGCAAAGATTGCCTTGACCATAATGGGTAAATCCGATATCGCCAAATTCTTCAAGACCGAAGAGGAAGCCCTAGTCTGGCTCAAGGGAGCAAAGTGACACCCGAGTTCGGCTACGACGAGGTCAACAATATCGTGCGGATACGCTTCATCGGGGAGTTGAACGTCGAAAAATACGCCTCACTTAAGAATTTCATCAACTCCCTTCCCCGGAGAAAAGGATGAGCTATCTTGTGGACGTATCAAGGCTTGAGGGTTCTCTGCGGAGCGGGGAAACAAAAGACGCTGTCGCCGGCAAACCGGAACTCATTAAAGGAGGCCTTATCCCGATAACGGGCACTTCGGCAATAACCCGAATGCTCGCCAAGACCATTGCCGCGACAATGAGAAAACTCAAGGATACTGATTTTTTTAAATCCGAAGATGAAGCCGTCAAATGGCTTAAGGAGGAGCAAAATGATTCCTGATATGTGGTTCGACGAGAAAAACGAAGCGTTGCATCTCAGTTTTACCGAGGTCTGGGACGAGAATGACGTCCCCGAGTTGTTTAAGCGCATAAGGGCGCATTTTGAAGGCAGGAAAGAACGCAACATCGTAGGCGATTTGTCGCATGCTGCACCTCAATCGTACAGCAGACAAATGAGGAAGATGGTAGCCGAAGAGGCTACAGCGCTTAGCCTCGACAAGGTCGCCATCCTGGGCGCTAATAACGTTCTTCGCATGATGGCGAAGATACTTTTGGCAGTAATAGGCAATAAATGGTCAGCGGAGACGAAGTTCTTCGATAGCGAGGCCGATGCCTTGGCCTGGATAAAAGGAGATAAGTGAAACACAAACTTTACTACGACGAAGAAAACAAGGTACTGGTGCTCGAAATAGCGGGTGAGTATACGTACGAGGACGCAAAGGAAACGGTTCAGATTACCCGGGACTCCTACGAAGAAAAATCCCCATACCCTCTGCTTGTCGATTTAACAAATACATCAAACAATATCGGCAGGGATGCCAGAAAGTACCTTCAGGATGAAGTGGGAAGACTCGGTATTTCGAGAATGGCTCTTGTAGTTTCAAATCCTGTTATCCGTATGACGGCAAAGATACTTGCATCGGCTTCTGGCAAGACTAATGAAAGCGGATTCTTTAAGACAAGAGACGAAGCGCTAGCCTGGCTGAAAGGAGAGAAATGAAGCACAAGATAGCGTATGATGAGGAGGAAGGGATACTTCGGATTCAGTATATAGGCGAGATTATCCCTGATGAGTACAGACAGACCGCCGAAGAGGTGCTGAAGATGCCCGAAGAAAACCTCAAGCGCATACTGGTCGACATATCACAGACAGTCACCCCTATGTGGAATCGCGAGACCAGGGAGATGCTGGCTAAATCCACTCCCACTATCGAAGGATCAAGGGTGGCTGTAATAGGGGCATCGGCGGCCATAAGGATCATCTC
Organism: bacterium; assembly: GCA_012517375.1. Taxonomy (NCBI): domain Bacteria; species bacterium. The sequence continues at coordinate 33,552 of JAAYVC010000028.1, forward strand.
AAAAGCTTTTGTTCATATAGGGAAAACGCAGTCTCAGACGCGCTTCTTCAAGACAGAGGAAGAAGCGGTCGCGTGGCTGAAGGGCGAAGGATGAAGCACGAGGTCTGGCTCGATGAGAAGGAGGGAGTTCTTTTCGTCCGCTACGTCGGCGACATAACTGTCGAGGATTACAGCGAGGTCAGCGACCGCGTCCTCGAGTTTACTCCCGAACAGAGAATGCTGACCTTCGTTGATATGTCCCAGGCGAAGGTTGCAAAACTTGACCGCAAGAGCCGTGCGGCGATTGACAAAAGGGTTCAATCCCTTCTGCATGATAATGCGAGAGCGGCCGTCCTTATCACCTCTCCGGTGATACGCATGATGACCAAGATATTTCTCGGCACTGTAAAGCAGAAGGTCGAGACGCGAATCTTCGCAGACCAGGAAGAAGCCCTTGTTTGGCTGAAAGGAGAGAAATGAAGCACAAGCTTTACTACGACGAAGAAAACAAGCTGGTAGTGTTGGAAGTGGAGGACGAATTCACGCTTGAAGAAGCGAAGGAAACCATGAAGCTGATGCGTGATTCCTTCGCCGACAAGGCGCCTTATTCGTTCCTGCTGGATTTGGAAAAATTATCTTCCGATCTCGACAGGGATACAAGAAGGCTGCTTCAGACCGAGGCTGGAAACGTGGGCATAGCGCGGATGGCAATGGTGGTTACGAGTCCGATGACGCGGATGACGGCGAAGATAGTTTCGTCGGTCATAGGCAAGAGAAACGAGACCGGATTCTTTAAGACAAGAGACGAAGCGCTCGCCTGGCTGAAAGGAGAGAAATGAACTACGAGATGCGGTTTGACGAGAAGCGAGGCGTACTGTACGTCAAAACCCTTGCCATGCTCGAAAAAGCCGATGTCGACGAGATTCTGCCTAAAGTGGCGGAGTGTTTTGAAGGCAAGGAACACCGATATATCCTCGGCGACCTTTCTCAAAACCCTTCCGGACTCCTCTCGAAGGATGCCCGCAACGCCTTCAAGGAGAACGCCAAATATCTCGATGTCGAAAAGATAGCCATTATCGGGGCCAACCCCTCCATCCGCATGATTGCAAAGATAGCGTTGACGATAATGGGGTCGTCCAATATCGCCAAATTCTTCAAGACCGAGGATGAAGCGCTAGCCTGGCTGAAAGAAGAGAAATGAATCAGCAAGTAAACCTCGATTCAAACAAAAATCTCATTGTACAACTCACAGGAGATCTGACTCCTGAGGATGTCGAATCTACCACTGAGAGGATGCTCGATCTGTTGAAAACAGTAAACAAGGTGCACGTTCTTATGGATGTCAGAGATCTGAAGAGAGTACCTCCCAAGGCGCGAGAGGCGATGGTGAAAAAGCCCTTGCCCGAGAGCGAAAAGATAGCAGTAGTCGGCGCAAGCGCAATGGTCAAAGTCATGGGAACTCTGGTATTGAAAGTAATGCCCAATGTAAAGGCGTCTCGGTTTTTTGAAAACGAAGCGGATGCTCTGATTTGGCTTAATGAAGAGGAATAGGGGCTGGCTGTGAACCACGAACTGACATTCGAGCCGCCGAACCTTCTGGTCATGAGGCTTAAGGGCGAATGGAAGCCGGAAGACGTTCTTTATTTGAACGACAGAGCGATGGAGCTTGCAGGCGATTTGAGAGAGGTTACGTTTTTACTGGACGGCACGGAACTGGAATCTATTCCGCCTAAAACAAGAGAGTATCTCGTAAAATACCGTACGCCTTTCACCTATCTTAAGATGGCTCTTTTAACAAAACATGCCAGGATGAAGGTGCTGGGTATGCTCATCCTCAAGATGCTGCCTGCTATAAAGAAGTCGAGATACTTTGAAGACGAAGCCCAGGCGCGCGCGTGGCTTGGCGAAGTAAAAGAATAAAAGGAGCGAACCGTGAAACAGGAGATGTCATTCGAGAAGCCTAATCTTCTCATTATGAGGGTGCGCGGCAAGTGGACTAGGGATGAGTTGTTCGAGATGAACGAACTTGCGATGAAGCTAGTCGGCGATCTTAGAGAAATCAATTATCTTGCAGACGTCTCCGAGCTCGCCGAAGTCCCGCCTGAAACAAGGGAGGCGCTCATCAAACACAGGATGCCGTTTACATACCTCAAGATGGCTTTCTTTGGAGCGTCGAAAAGACTCAAGGTCCTCGGCGGCTTGATACTCAAGATGCTGCCGACCGTGAAGAAATCCAAGTTCTTCGATACGGAGGAGCAGGCCCGGGCGTGGCTCCTAAATGAATAACAGGAGTAGATCATGAAAGAGATAATCACCTTTGAACCTCCCGATACCTTAGTTATATACTTACGCGTCAAACCGCCTGCTGAAGATATAAAAGATATGTTCGTAAAATGGGCTGAGTACATAAAACCCGAACAGAAGTGTAAAGTGATGGTAGACGCCTCAACCCTCGAAGATCTCCTGCCCAAGACTCGTGAAGCCTTGCGTGATGGAGGTGCCAAATTCCGTATTTCCAGATTGGCGGTTTTCGGCGCTTCAACAAAGATGCGCGTTATGGGCGGGTTAATAATCAAGATGCTGCCGTTTGTCGATCATTCGACGTTCGTGAAAACCGAAGAAGAAGCCCGCGAATGGCTGGCTAAATAAAAATTAGAAAGGAATAGCTGAAATGAGCCCGGGGAAAAAAATAGAGATACAAGCCGAAAGGGTCGAACGGATGATTGGAGTTCTTGCCGCCCTCACGACTGGCGACTACGAAGTGGCATTCGATGTAGACGAAAAAGCCGAGGATGAATTCACTCAGGTAGAGTACTCGATTAATTTCCTTATAGAGCAGCTTGCATACGAGCGAGGCGAAAACGAGCAAAAGCAGCAGGCTCTCGAAGAGCAGCTTGGTCTTGTTAAACAGCAGCAGCTTGCGATACTCGAGCTTTCCACGCCCAACATCAAGGTGTGGGATGGCGTGCTGGTTATTCCCATCATAGGCACGCTCGATACGAGGCGCTCCCAGCGCCTTACGGAAGAGCTGTTGACAAAACTCGGAACGACCCAGTCAAGGGTGGCGATAATAGACATCACGGGCGTACCCACCGTGGATTCAGCCGTAGCCAACCACATTCTTAAAACGGTCTCGGCGGTAGAACTCCTGGGCGCCAAGTGCGTTATAACAGGCATTCGTCCCGAAGTTGCGCAGACCATCGTTCACCTGGGCGTCGATCTTTCATCGGTGGAAACACTGTCCAATCTCGCTGAAGGCTTGAAATGGACGCTTGCTCATCTCAACCTGGAAATAAAAAACAAAAGCGCCAGGGATTCGAGATAACCGTACCAGTGGAGGATGGTCGCATTCCAGTCTCTTTTTATAGAGACGTGTAAGTTGTTTATTGTTTAAATAAAGCTATACGCTTATGGATAAGTTTATCTTAGCTTTTATAATACGAAGGGTTGTAATCAGAAAAAAAATAGCTATAATAACTATTGGATAAACGGATTTCTAAAGGAGAGCGTAATGATTCCTAAAACCTGGTTTGACGAAGAGAACAAGGTCTTAAGGATCAGGTTTTTTGAACAATGGACTGAGGATGATATCCCTGAGTTCTTTTCTCTAATAAATCGCTTGCTTGAAGGCAGGAAGAAGCGATACGTTCTGGTCGACTTGTCTGACGCGGCGCCGCAGCATTACAGCAAGGAATTCAGAAGGGTTTTTGCCGAAAATATGGGCTTGCTTAGTTTTCAAAAAGCGGCCGTTCTCGGCGCGAACCCTGCGCTTAGAATAATGGCAGGAGTGCTCCTTAATATAATGAAAGGAATTAAGATATTCGAGATCCGTTACTTCAGTAATACATTCGACGCCCTTGAATGGCTTAAAAAATAATCTCCTTTAATTCTTAAGACCCGCCCGTTGTTGACATCGTAGTATTACGGAGTATATTATTATATAGTATGGACCGTAGGGTCATTGGTTAATCGTTAATCTTCTCTGGAGTCAGGCATGAAACATGAAGTATGGTTCGATAAGGAACACAATGTCCTGCGGGAGAAGTTTCTAGGAGGATTCACCGAGGAAGATGTTCCCGAGTATCTTTCCCGGATGAGAGCGGTATACAACAAAAGCGGCGACCAGTGCCGCGTTATTGTCGATTTGTCCCAGGCTTCACAGCCTTTCTACAACAAAAGAACGCGCGAGCTCTTGATACAAGGCTCGGCAAAGCAGAGATACGTTGAGGAAAGAGTCGCGATGGTCAACGCCAAGCCCGACATAAGGATGCTCATAAAGGTTCTTGTCGCCGGAATGAAGCACAAGGGAAAGGATATAGAGGCGCGGTTCTTCGACTCCGAGGATGAGGCGCTCAACTGGTTAAATAATAATAACGGACACTAAACACCCGCAAAACGAATCTCCGCTGCAGCGGGAGAGGGTGTATTCTAGCTACTTTTCGCCCTGTAGAAGAAGTTCCTTGCCGATGTTGCGGAAGCCTGTCACTACGTATTCAAAAGCCGAAACCGATTTCTTGAACGCTTCGCTCGACTGAGCCGAGAGCGAGATAACCGCCACGTTCGTCCCTATCATAATGTATGCCGTGCGTTCGTAGTTCGGGTACGAGCTTTGTGCAGGCGCAAAGCCCCGCACTATCGCAATTAAACTGTCAGCGGTCATAAGGTTCTTCTCTTCGGTAATCGATACGCCGGGAAAGTCCTTCTTGAGCTTTTCGATATCGCCTGTAAGCCAGGCGTTTACGGATTTTCCCTCAAGAGGGAAAGCGTTTGCGTAAATTATCACGTCGGTGGTTGCAAGCTCGGTTCCCGCAGGATACATGACCGCGCGCGCGCCTATTGCCGTTGCAAGCTCGGTGTCGAATATCCATTCCTTGGGCGCGCCGAGCGCGAACGAGAAGCCGGGACCGAAGATGATTCCGCCCGCGCCCTCGCGTTCGTCCTTGTTCTGGGCAGAGACCAACGCGAAAGCGCCCGCTAAAGCGATTAACGCCAGCAATCTTTTCATGGGTTATGCTATGCCTGGGTCGCGCAAAGTCAATAGCTGCATGGGCGGCCGTGGCGTTTTCGGGATGGAGCCTTGATTAATACGATTGCTTCGTCCTCCCGAGGAGGCCTCGCAATGACGTTTTTTGATTTTGGGTAGTCATTGCGAGTTAGTCCCGGAGGGGCGTAGGCTGAACTAGCGCCGGAGGCGTATGAGTTCAGCAAGCCGCCTCTGGCGGCACGAAGCTAATCGCCTAAATCTATTGCAAGTCGCATTTAACCATAACTAAGGATTGACAAAAGGGGGGAGGAGGGATAAGATATAGGCATGGCTCGAAAAGGAAAAAAGGGGCTTCCAATCTGGGCACAGATAATTCTACCTCTGTTTACCGCGATTTTAGGGGTTGTGATTGGATGGTTGTTGGATATACCAACGAAAACTTTTCAAAAAAGGATTCAACAAGCAAATAACGATATGCAGAGGGCACAACTCATTATGGAAATAATAGACAAATCTGATTCACAATACTATCCCTTCCTCGATTCTCTTATTATGAAAATTGATGACACAGACACAAAAGTTGCATTGACTAGGTTTGTCGAAACCAGAAAAGAATTACCCACTCAAGTCAGGGAAAAAATTGAAACAAGTTCACAAAACAAAAAAAATGAAAAGTCACAAATTATACAAGCTGATACTGTAAAGAAGGGAATACAAAAACCTTTCGACTCGACGTGTGCAATAGTATATTTAAAGGGGGATTTGATTGCTAAAAAAAGTGCTGATAGTATTCAGTACTGTCTTTTAAATTGTAAAAGGGTCAGCCGTTACCGACACCATCCATTCAAGTATTACCCAATAAAGGATCTTGATACAATCTGGTTTGATGATTACCCCCTTCTTGCAAAAAATGCCTCTACTATAAAAAAGGAGATTCAAGTTTTCTACTGGTTTCCAGAGGATTCCTTTTTCTCGTGGTTTCCTTATTTTTATTTAAAGGAAAGCAGATTTGGAGCAAAATACAAAGAAGATCGCAACGGTTTAATAGTCAACGATGGATTAGGTGGTTACAAATGTCTCGGAGATTCTATTCTTTCGGATATTCAGGTTCCGTTAAGAGATCCTTGTGCAGAATCTCTTGGTAACTGTGCAATAATCATTCCACCATCCTCTTATACAGAGGCAGTTCGCGAAAGTCTTTTTTGGGAGAGGAACCGTTAAAGGCCTTCACCGCCCCCTCTAACGCTCCTCTGGAGCGTACCCCTCACATCAAGGAGGGGGACCCCACAGCATTCGTCATTGCGAGGAGTAACGCCGGAGGCGTTAGGACGTGGCTCCGAAGGGTGAGCGCAGAGAACCATCTCCCGGCAGAAAGTCAAAAAACACGGGTGATTGCCACATGTTCAGAAATAGTGCCAGGAGATCGCCACGGTCGCAGCTGCGGAAGCTCAGCCACCGCAGGTGGGTAGCTTCCGCCCATGCGGCTTCCAGCCGCTCCCTCGCGATGACTAAGAAAGAAAGTGGTGGCTAAAAGATAAGGCAATGCAATACTACGTCTACATCATGACCAATAACTACCGCAATGTTTTCTATACAGGAGTGACTAATAATCTTATCCGTAGAGTCTATGAACACAAGGAAAAACTCGTGGAAGGCTTCACTAAAAAATACAAACTCGATAGGCTCGTCTACTTTGAAATCTTTTCCGATCCGAAATCGGCGATTGAAAGAGAAAAGCAGATAAAGGCTGGGACGCGGCGAAGGAAGATAGAATTGGTGGAATTCGCTAACCCAACATGGCGGGATTTGTGGAATGAGGTCAGTGCAACAAAGTAGTTCCTCCGATTACGGAAGCGACTTCCGTGTATGCGGCTTCCAGCCGCTACCTCTAACTCATAATATTTTGCCGAAGCTACAGCTTCGACCCATGCCATCCCTGGTGGCTTGATCCCTCCGACCGGCCCTTCGGGTGTCGGCCACCTCCCTTAATAAAGGAGACAAGGCAATAGTCTGGTTCTATTATGATAGCAGAAGAAAGTTAATGGCCCCACTTATGAAGGGGGGTAGTCGAAGACCGGCGGGATCAGGAGTCTGAAGGATTTCTCCAAGCCTGATCGCAAACCATCAATCCTGACTAATCATCTCAGAAATTTTCTGCCCCGCAAACGAACTCTTGAAACAAGGCTTAGTTCCTTCAATATCGACTTCAATCGATCTGCCGAAGCTGTAGGCTTCGAGCCGAATGCATGCGCTACCAGCGCTACTTCGGCCAATGCCGCTTCCAGCGGCTATTTGTCCATCTTTTGACCAGCTTTTGACCATGATTCCTGACCGCATTCCTTTAATCCTGAGCGTATTGTCAGACTCAAACTGGACCGCGTTTTGTCAAACCTGACCTGGTTTTGTGTCAATAATTTTGCTAAAGGTAACACGAATAATCGCGATGAGTCATATTGACAAACGGCAATTAATGTGCTAAACTATTTACTAACATGAGATTAGATAAATTTACCCAAAGGGCGCAGGAAGCGCTGTCACTTGCCCAGGAGTCGCTGTCGCGATTCCAGCACACCGAGTTTGATACTCAACATCTTTTATATGGACTGCTTACGCAAGCAGAGGGCGTTGTCCCGCAGCTGTTTTCAGAAATGGGCATAGCCTCGGAGCATTTTATCGAGCGGCTTGAACGAGAGCTGGACAGGCTTCCAAAAGTGCTTGGGGCTGCGGGTGGTACCGAACAAGTATATCTCTCACCGCGACTTAAGCGTGTGCTGGACAGAGCTTCACAGGAGGCTTTGCGTCTGAAGGATGAATACATTGGTACCGAACATCTTTTTTTAGCACTTACTGAAGAAAGAGAAGGCTTATCGGCTAAGCTACTTTCCGACTTCGGCATAACTACCGAAAAAGTATACAAAGCCCTCCAGAAGATCAGGGGTAGTCAGCGAGTGGATTCCCCTGATGCTGAGAATCACTATCAGTCGCTGAAAAAATACACCCGTGATCTTACAGCGCTTGCGAAAGAAGGCAAGCTTGATCCGGTGATAGGCAGGGATGACGAAATAAGGCGCGTGATTGAGATTCTTTCGCGCCGTACAAAGAATAACCCTGCGCTTATCGGCGAACCAGGGGTTGGCAAAACAGCTATTGTGGAAGGTCTTGCACAAAAAATCGTCTCCGGCGACGTGCCTGAAGTTCTGCGAAACTCAAAGGTTCTTGCGCTTGATATGGGTCAGCTTGTTGCGGGAACAAAGTTCAGAGGTGAATTCGAAGAAAGACTCAAGGCTGTTCTTGCCGAATTGAAGCTTAACCGTGTAAACATCATTCTTTTTATAGACGAGATGCATACGATTGTCGGTGCAGGTGCAGCGGAAGGAGCGCTCGACGCTTCAAATCTTCTTAAGCCTGCTCTTTCCAGGGGCGAGATTCAGTGTGTTGGCGCCACTACCCTTAAGGAATATCGGGAGAATATAGAAAAAGACGGAGCTCTTGAGCGTCGTTTTCAACCTGTATATGTCGACGAACCGACAATAGAGGAGACCATAGAAATCCTCAAACGGCTCGCCGACCGGTACGAAGCTCATCACGGAGTTGCTATCTCCGAAGCGGCCCTTGAAGCGGCAGCGCGGCTTTCGGCACGATACATTACCGGTCGTCATCTTCCGGACAAGGCGATAGATTTGATAGATGAGACTGCCGCACATCTCAAACTCGAAAAGTTCTCGCTTCCTTCGGCAATTCGTGATAAGGAGCGCAGTCTTGCTGAGTTGACACGCGAGGGGCAGGAGGCTGTAAGAATTCAGGATTATGCTCGCGCTGCCAAGCTCAAGAAGGAGGCTGATAGGATACAGGAGGAATATATTCGGGAAAGAGACGCCTACTTCAAAGATAAGGGAATTGAGGATACACTTGAGGCGAAGCATATTGCAGAGACCATCTCTCGCTGGACAGGAATACCAGTAGCAAGCATGCTGGAGGGAGAAAGAGACAAGCTTTTAAATATGGAATCACGGATTCACGAACGCCTTATTAATCAAGATGAGGCAGTTAATCTGGTCTCCGACGCCGTAAGACGCGGAAGGTCAGGGCTAGCTGATCCCGATAAACCGACCGCTTCTTTTTTGTTCCTCGGGCCGACAGGAGTAGGTAAAACGGAGCTTGCCAGAAGTCTTGCGTGGTTTTTGTTTGACGACGAGGCAGCCCTTCTCAGAATTGATATGAGCGAGTATTCCGAGAAACACTCGGTCGCACGTTTCGTTGGGGCGCCTCCCGGGTACGTCGGCTACGAAGAAGGCGGGCAGTTGACTGAGGCCGTGCGTCGAAGGCCCTATCAGGTTATACTACTCGATGAGATAGAGAAGGCGCACCCCTCCGTATTCAATATCCTCCTTCAGCTCCTTGATGACGGTCGGCTTACCGACGGGCAAGGCCGGACTGTTGACTTCAAAAGCACGGTCGTAATAATGACCTCAAACATTGCGTCGCAAGAGATAATCGATTCAGGCGGGGCTCTAAGCAAGGAAGAACTTGATCATCATCTTTCCTCAAATTTCAGACCGGAATTTCTGAACAGGATAGACGAGGTCATTGTATTTAAACCTCTTTCTATTGAACACATGCGCCGGATAGTCGAACTCCAGCTTTCGCGGCTTTCTCAACGACTATTGGGACAAAATATAAGGATTGAGGTTGCAGATGAGGTTAAAGAACTTCTTTCAAGGGAAGGTTTCGATCCTCGTTTCGGGGCAAGGCCACTGAAGAGAGCGATTGAGAAACTGGTTGCAAATCCTCTTTCCAGGCTTATTATTAGTGAAACACAAGGCGCGGTTTACAAAATAGAATTGTCAGACGGAAAGCTTGTTTTTGAAAAAGAGGAGAAATGAAATTTCCTAAAGAGAAACTGATTCTCTTTTCGCTCCGAGCGGAGTTTGTTGACTTAGAAGGTGTATTGCATATCGCCAAGAGAGACAGAGCGTATAAGCGTTCCTTCTACATAACAATCGATTACCCGGATGCTTTCGATATTCTCCTGATACAGCGCGGAGAGCTTTCAAAAATCTTACGAACGGCAAACAACAGACCTACAGCAGAAGTCAGTCTTAAGGACGTTGAAGAGAAGATTAAACACACAGAGTCGTCCATAGTGAATATCGCATTTGTGGACGATCAGCTTTTGGCAATGATCTCATCAGGGCTTAAGGACGAACAGGTAGTGCGCGAAGTCGATGGAAAATCCGTTCCTCCTGCGAATCTTTTGAGGGATCTTTCCGTCCAGCATTTCTCGGGGATACTGGTAGTGACTCGACGGAGCGAAAAATCATATGCATTGATGAATGAAGGCGAGATTACTTTGGTTTACCTTGCCTCTGGCGGCAAGACCCGCGATGAATTCATCCGTTACGTTAATGAAGGAGCGGCAGAATTAACGATTAAAATGCTGCGTCAGATTCCTGAGGAAGCCGCGTATGCTACATCAGCACAAATTGAGCTTCTTATTACATCGGCAAACAGGGTTCTTGAAGAGTTTTCAGCGATTCTTGGCAGGAATATTGTTAAAAAGATTGCAGAGATTTCACTCAAGGGGATAGCGAAAGAATACGGCTTTTTTAACGAAGTCTCAATCTCAGATGAAGCTAAAATATCGGCGGAACCAAAAGTAGACACTGATACCCTTGTTAGGGGTTTTGCAGGATTCTTTAATATGCTGGCAGAGTCCCTTTCGACCATCTCCGGGGGTAGGCACATTACTGTTTTCCGCAAGGCGCTGCAAGATTACCGCTTTGCATTGAACAATCTCAAATTTTTCGAATTTATCAAAGAACAAATCTTTTGATCACACGCGGCAAATTATACGTGGTAAGCACACCTATAGGAAATCTCAAAGACATCAGCCTGAGGGCTATAGAGACTCTTAAATCCGTCAATGCCGTAATCTGCGAAGATACTCGCCATTCGATGGGTCTTATTGCGCACTACGACATTCACAAACCCTTGATTTCGTTCAATGACTTAAACAAGGAGTCAAGAACCCCGCAGCTTTTGGCTAGACTCAATCGCGGCGAAACTCTTGCATTAATCTCGGATGCAGGCACTCCTGGAATTTCAGATCCAGGTTTCTACCTTGTCAGAGCTGCGGTATCCCAGGGAATCCCTGTAACTCCTGTTCCGGGCGCTTCTGCAATGCTCTCTGCTCTTGTCGTTTCCGGTCTGCCTACAGATAGGTTTCTTTTCATAGGATTTCTGCCTAAACGCTCCGGCAGAAGGCAAAAAGAAATTAAATCATTCAAGGAAGAAAGAGGGACAATAATCATCTACGAAACCGCGAGAAGACTCTCTGAAACACTTATAGACCTTCTAACATGCCTTGGTCCAGAAAGAAAGATAGTCCTTGCCAGAGAGATGACAAAGATGTTTGAGGAAGTGACCAGGTTCGAGCTTGGCGAATTCGAGGATACAATCAAAGGGATTACGTTAAAAGGAGAATTTGTTGTCCTGGTATCAGGTAATACAAGATAAGGTATATAAGACTTTTCGCCGGCTTGTTTCACCTCTTGTTAATTTCTTTGCGAAAAGAGGAACACCCCCATGGGCTATATCCTTGATGGGTATGCTTTTGACTCTTCTCTCATTCATCCTCATGTACAGAGGATGGATGAGGGTAGCAGGAGGATTTGTGCTTTTTGCCGCTCTCTGGGATACTCTTGATGGAGAGGTTGCCCGCCTGCAGGGAAGCGAATCAAAAAAAGGCGCCTTTCTTGATTCAGTGCTGGATAGATTCTCGGAGTTTACAGTTTTCCTGGGGTTTTTTTTGTTTTTGAATCTCTCAAGACTGGATAAGGTGTTCCTTTTTGCACTCCTTTTTTCGAGTCTGGCGGTCAGTTACATTCGAGCAAGAGCTGAGGGCATTGGAATAGAATGCAAGGTCGGGATTTTCGACCGGCCGTTGAGAGTAACAATACTTGGAATTGCTCTTGTGATTATTCCCGATTACATGGAGTGGGTATTAAGGTTATTGCTTGTGGGCACATCATTTACAGCAGTTCACAGGTTTGTATATGTCCTTACGAGAAAAAAAGTTAGCTGAAAGGATTCTTCTTGTCGCCGTAGCAATGGGCAACCGCGAACGCTGGGAGGCAATAGATAATCTCGAAGAGCTTGCAGCTTTAACTGTTACGGCAGGCGGAGAGGTCATAGAGAAGATTCTGCAAATCAGAGACAAACCTGATTCGAGAACGTTCGTTGGCAAGGGAAAACTTCAATATATAAAAGCGATTGCAGTACAGCTCAAGATCGATCTTGTTATTTTTGATAATGCACTAACGCCCGTGCAGCTTCGCGTGATCGAGGAGGAACTCGGACGAAGGACAATAGACAGGACGGCGCTTATACTTGATATCTTTGCCCTTCACGCTCAAAGCGCTGAAGCGAAGACACAGGTCGAACTCGCTCAACTCGAATACAACTATACTAAACTGATAGGCTGGGGTCGCGAGATGTCCAGATTAGGAGGCAGGTCTGGAGCATTGGGAGGAAGAGCCGTAGGTATAGGCACTCGCGGTCCAGGAGAAACGAAGCTTGAGAGCGACAGAAGACGAATCAAGGAACGAATAACCCGCCTGAAACGCGAACTAATAAGCATAGAAAAAGAGCGAAGCGTTCAACGCAGACGCAGAAAGCGTCTGCTTAGAATAGCTATGGCAGGATATACAAATGCCGGGAAGTCTACCCTTCTTAACGCTCTTGCTGGAGATTCGACTCCAGTATCCTCTATGCTTTTTTCAACGCTTGATTCGGCGACACGCTCCTTCGAGTTGCTGGAAAACGTGCATGTTGTTCTTACTGATACCGTAGGCTTCATTAAAAACCTTCCAGCGCAGCTTGTTGCGAGCTTCAGGGCGACTTTGAGTGAGATTGCCGAGGCCGATATCATACTGCACGTGGTAGATGCAAGCGATCGCAAGATGACAGAAAAGATTGATGTTGTTGAACAGCACCTTGAGGAGTTGGGAGCTACTTATGCACTTAAAATAATGGTATTCAATAAAAGTGATTTGTTTTTTGACGAACAGGTAAAAGAAAAATATTCGAGGAAGTACGAGAATTCGGTTTTCGTTTCTGCTCTTAAAAAAGAAGGGTTAGACATTTTAAAAGAAAGAATTAAGGAGTTGTCTGCTGGGGTTTTTCTTGAAGTAAAGGTAACTATCCCGCATTCGTTACCGCAATGGGAAAACAGATTCTATGAAGCGGGAGATGTCGTAAAGAGGTTGGAAATGGAAGATAGCGTGACCTTGATCGTAAGGGGTTACCGCTCTCTCTTATCTTCTTTGGAGAAGGAATTCAGCTGCTTTCTACGAGACGCTGGCACTTGATGCAGTGCATAGCGTAGGGTAGATAATCCAGTCTGTCCTTTTCTATTTTTTCTCCGCATCTTGTGCATACACCGAATGTGCCGTCGTGAATGCGCTTCAGAGCAAGGTCGATTGCTTTAAGTATCTGCGTTTGTTCCGAAGTCAAGCTAGCTTTTAATTCTCTTCTGTACGTCTCGCCGGACTGATCTGCCATGTGAAAAGCAAAACTCGAAAGATCTCCTGAAGCTTCCTTTGCCAATTCTTCCAGGGCTTTTTCTTCTACTCCTATTTCTCTTAAGAGTCTTATCTTTTCCTCGAGAAGTCTTCGGGCGAATTTTTGAAGATCACGTTTATTCATCTGTTACCGCCTCGTAGCATTTATCGCACAACCCCGGATGATCAGGGTGCGTTCCTGTGGTTTCAGACCAAAGCCAGCAGCGCACGCACTTGCTTCCAGAAGGTTTTTCTGCAACAATAGCAAGCTCCGCGCTCTTGGCATCGGAAGCAATCTTATTCCACTCCTCAAGGATTACCTCCGAAACGATAAATAATTCTGCCAGTTGATTTGAATATTTTTTTAACAAATCATTCTGCTGCGGACTCTTTGAAGCAATGCGGATGCAGGCGTCGATGGATGCCCGCAACCTGCCTGCTGA
>JAAYVC010000029.1 GCA_012517375.1 bacterium
CGACCACTGCCCGTACAACGACACCGTTCGCCGCAACGTAGTAGTGCTTCTGACGCACGACGTTGGCGTAACCGAGATAGCCCTGAGCCCTGATTTCGACAACCCACCTGATCGCTACAATACAGGCAGGGCGGTAACGATAACGGCCACAGTCGAGAACTTCGGCTACAACCAGGAGAGCAACGTACCCGTGCGCTGCGAGATACTGGACAAGACAGCCGATCCTGACACGCTGGTCTATCACAACATCCAGACCATCGTGACGCTTGACTGGCGCGGCAACACGCTTGATAACTCCTACACTGCGGAAGTAACCTTCCCTGTGTGGACTGTTCCGAGCACTAACTGGTTCACCATCACCTGCAAGACCGAACTTGCTGGCGACATGTGCCCGGATGATGACTTCGAGGTTTTGAATCCAGGCGCAATCGATGAAGGAAAAACCGGACCTAAAGCCTACTTCCTGGAGGTCACGAATGCTATAAATGAAGGAGAAGCGCGGTTGAGGTTTGCCGTACTGCACTCAGACTGGGTAAAGATAAGCGTCTTCGATATAAACGGCAGGTACGTTGCAAGCGTCCAGAACAACCCCATGGAACCCGGCTACTACACGCGTACCTGGAACGGTAAAGATGATTCAGGCCGCAAATGCTCTGCAGGCATATATATTGTCCGCATGGAAGCTGAAGGATTTACGGCATCGAAAAAGGCAGTAATACTCAACTAAGCCCCTGAATCACACAATTAAGCGGTTGGCTAGAATGTTAAGCCAGCCGCTTTCTTTTACACTTTTGTATAACCGTACGCGTTCCCCCTCCTCCTCTTCACTCGCAAAGCCTTGAGGCACAAGGGTCTTTTTTATGTAACCTGGCACGTAAATTGCTCATTATTAAGATAAGAACTAAATCCCTTAGGAGGGGAAAAATGAAGCGTTTTTGTGTTGAAAAGGTTACATGTTTGTGGGTCTTAGGGATGCTGGGGTGTGTTATTTCATTGTTCGGGCAGATTCATGACCTTAAGTGTTACGAAATAATACAACCTGAGGGTGATTTTGTGCTTGCGGATTCGGCAATAGTGCCAGTGCTCGGAATCGCCAACCTGGGTTCATCGCCGGAGGAAAATTTCTACGTCTATATGCAATCGGTAGATATAGCTGAAGAGGATACTGTCTACGCCGAAAGCGTTCTTGTAAGCCACATAGGTGCGTATCCTGACTCAATTGAGGTCGAGTTCCCTGCCTGTCCGCCTGAAGGAAAATGTGACCCATACGATGGCGACTATGTCGATGGCGTTAAGTACGAGCTCCTAGGGATTCCGGAGGCTGAGTTAGACAAGGACCATTCGAATGACTCTTGCTTTGAAGAAGTCACTTCGTTACTTGAACATGATGTGGGAGTGACGGATTTGGACTTTAATCCTCCCCCACCAGACGGTGATTGTTATGAACCAGGAACAGAAGTTGTAATTACAGGTACAGTAGAAAACTTTGGCTTCAAAAGTGAGGAGAAAATTCCCCTTAGATTGGTGTTTTTAGATAAAACAGCGGACCCCGATACGGTAGTATATGAGTCGATTCAAACCGTTGAATTAATTGGGTCCAGATCGGATACCACGACTGGTGACTACTACCTCGACGTAATTTTTCCAGTTTGGGTTGTTCCTAGCAAAAACTGGTTTACCATTACATGCGCCACAAAATTAAATAATGATGAATGTCCTGATAACAATTTCGAATCATGTTCCTCAGATCCCTGTGCTGGTATTGAGAATGAGCAAGAAATAAAAACCTTAGAACTAGAGGCACCTCTTTACAGTAATGGAGTGTATATCATCAACTACTCCCTCCCCCTCTCATCCTGGCTAAGGCTGGACCTCTACGACGCATCGGGCAGGTTCGTGCGCAACCTGTACAACGACCCGTGCTCGGCAGGCACGCACACACTTACCTGGGACGGAAAGGACTCCGGAGGGAAGAGGGTGTCTTCAGGCGCCTACTTTGTGAGGTTGGAAGCAGGGGAGAATAAGTTGATTTCAAAAGTCGTTATGATAAGATAGGAGGAGATTTGAAGCACATTGTTATATCACTTGGCATATTCTCTCTTTGCTCAACAGGATATGCTGCGGTTGACCTTGTATGCGAGGCGATACTAGAGCCGTTGGCGGATTACGTTCTTGCGGACTCGGCTATCGTGCCGAAACTCAAGATAACCAACCTTGGCGACCAGGGAGCAAGTAACTTCTGGGTGAAGCTGATTATCGATGAAGTGTCTACAGGGGAAACTGTTTACGTCGCTAGCACTAAGATAGGCTACATAGGAGCAAACCCTGCAACAATCGAAGTCGAGATGTTGGAGTGGGCACCTGAGGGGAATTGCGAAGACGCTGATCCTAACGGATATGGACCATTCGTAGATTACGAGCTCCTAGGAATCCCGGAGGCAGCATTTGACACAGATCAAACCAATGATACTTGCTATGAAGAAGTAACCGCGTTACTTGAACATGATGTAGGGGTGGTCGAGATGGAGTTCGATCCGTATCCAAATTTACCCCCCGATTTGTACGTACCCGGAACAGAAGTGATAGTAACGGCTACAGTAGAGAATTTTGGATACCGGCCGGAAGCTGATATACCTGTCAGATTGGAGATTCTGGATAAATGCGCTGACCCCGATACCCTGGTTTATCATAATATTCAGCCGGTGAAGGCCATCGGCTGGAGAGGAGATAGCATTACAGGTATATACACGGCAAGGGTTGTTTTTCCTCGGTGGGTAGTGTCACATCTTAGTTGGTTTACGCCGATGTGCAAAACTGAGATGAAGGGTGACGAATGCCCGGACGATGATTTTACTGTATGGAATGTAAACTATTATTCAGAACCTGACGATCCTTGTTCAGGTTTAAGTGCCGAAGAGCATTCTGCCGTCGAAACCACGAGCCTTGAAGAGCCGCTTTTCAAGGACGGAACTTATATCATCAACTACTCCCTTCCCCTCTTTTCCTGGCTCAGGCTGGACCTCTACGACGCATCGGGCAGGTTTGTGCGCAACCTGTACAACGACCCATGCTCGGCAGGCAGACACACCATCACCTGGGATGGAAAGGACTCCAAGGGTCACAAGGTATCCTCCGGTGCTTACTTTGTCCGTATGGAAACCGGAGGGGAGAGCATAACGTCTAAGTTCTTAAATATACGTTAAGTTATGTACGTTAATAACTAGGGTTTTAACTGGGTTGACAGAAGGTCGATGTGTTACTAGAATACTAATAAATTATAAAACCTTTTAAGGAGGTTTCGTGAAGAAACTTTTCATCCTGGCATCAGGAGTATTGATTTTCTCGTCGGTCCTTTTTGCGAACTCAAAAATTCCTAAACTCGAAGAACAAGTCGCCCGCAATCCTAACAACGCCAAAGCGGTTTTCAATCTTACAAAAGAATACTGCCGTGCGGATTCGGTCGTTAAAGCCGTCGAAAGCTTCAAGCGCCTTGCAGCGCTTGATTCCAATCTTGCATCTGACGTGTTCGTTCGCGCAAAGGTCGCAATCTATCTGGGCCTAGAGCCTTTTTTCCCGCAGTTGATTACCGATTCAGTGTGCGAAGCTCCGCGCTTCAGCCAGGATGAAAAAAAGATACTGTTCCAGAGGAACACGGGCTGGGATTACAATGCAGGAATCATGGATGCGTTCAGCGGAAAAGGGTTCAAGATGCTGACAAAATCCGACTCCGGCTGCTACGGACCTTGCTTTGCCGGTTCGTATGATAAGATGTTGTATACCAGAAGAGCGGATGACCAGCAGGGAACAACAAAGCTGATATACAACGATCTTACCGGAGGTGGAGAAAAGGTCATTTTTACCAATCCTGGCGTCATGGAAACCATTGACTGGGCAGGCGAGGGTAAGCCTGTGCTTTTTTCGTACTACTCCATCGATACAAAGACCTGGGAGATAGGACTCTATGATGCGGAATCAGGAGAACTCAAACAACTAACGAATAATTATTATACTGACAGATATCCAAGATACTCGAGCGACGGCAAATATATCGTGTATACGGACGACCGGCTCATCGACTTTGATATCCGCATTATGGATACGAAAGGAAAAGTTGTTGAGAATTTAGATATTGGGCCAGGCAGAGATGTATTGCCGGTATTCGGCGATCACGACCGCAAAGTGGCATTTTGTTCCGACCGCAACGGCGGCAACCAGTTTGATATTTTCGTCTACGATCGCCGTACGAAGGATGTGATTCCAGTGACCTATCATCAGTCGCACGATCTTTTTCCGGATTTCTCTAATGATGGGAGCTGGTTAATATTCACATCAAACAGGGAACAGGACGAGATGGTTCATCCATATTTTGTTTCGTTGAACCAGCCGATCTCTGTTGAAAGACTTCTAGAGGAGATAAACAAAGAGGAACCCCAGGACGGAGGTTCTAATGATAATCAATCGCCGTAAGCTAATAAATGCTTTATTTGTTTTAACACTCGCCTTAATTCCTTGCGGACTGCTTCTGGGCGGTGAGCAGAAGCATGCGGTTGAGCTGCCCTTCAGCTCTCTCGGATTTGATACCGGAACCTATACTATGATTTCTTTTCAGGGAGGTCGCTAC
This sequence comes from bacterium, assembly GCA_012517375.1. Classification (NCBI taxonomy): domain Bacteria; species bacterium. The sequence goes on from JAAYVC010000029.1 coordinate 4,622, forward strand.
ATGGCGCAACCAGGCGAGCCGTGGCTGCCATTCATGGTGAAGAGCTATGTTCTTCCGCAGGGAACAAGAATAAGCGGCGTAAAGCTTGAGGTTTTAAAGTCCAGAACAATCTATATTGACAAGCCGGTATATCCAGCGCAGCCTTTAAGACCGTTGAGTTCCACTAAATCGATTGGATTTGCAGCGCCTGCGGAAGAGATTTACTCGATGAATGAGCCTTATTCGGAATTCGCCGCTGAAGTCTTAAACGAAGGTGTACTCGAGGGACAAAGAATTGCCACAGTCGCGCTGTACCCTTTAAGGTACACGCCGGGCTCGGGCAAGCTTGAGATAGCCGAAAAGATGACGCTCTCGATTCAATATGAAAGAGACCCGTCATGGGTACCGACAACAATACCATCCCGCAGTATCCAGCAAAGCCTGAATTCAAGACTTGCGGCGATAGTTGAAAATCCTCAAGCCGGGGTCTTAAATTCAAACTATACGGCTCTTGGCAATGAATACCGTCATGTAATAGTAACTACATCGGCGCTTAAAGCCAATTTTCAGCCTCTTGCGGACTGGAATACAAAAAGAGGCGTAAGGGACACGGTCGTTACTCTTGAAAGCATAGTTTCGAGTTATTCCGGAAAGGACCCGGCTGAAAAGATAAGGAATTTCGTAAAATACGCCCATACGAACTGGGGACTTGAATATCTGATTCTCGGAGGTGATGCGTCAATAATACCAACACGTGATTGCTTCACAACGGCATCTGACGGAGACCATTACGATACGATACCGACGGACATGTATTTCGGCTGCCTTGACGGAGACTGGGATAAAAACAGGAACGGCACTTATGGAGAAGTAAGCGACGATGCGGATCTCTACGCCGAGGTAGCAGTCGGCAGGATAAGCGTCGTGAACGGAGTAGAGGCAGGGAATTTCGTCGCCAAACTGATCTCGTACGAGAATGCCCCGCCTTCAAATTATTCTAACAAGCTTATGCTTCCTTCGGAGGTTCTCTGGGAGGAACCGTACTACCCCGGTGATGCCACAAATAATGCTATAGCCGCTCTCGCACCTGCCGGCACTCAAATACAAAAGCTTTACGAAACCACTGGAAATATCAACAATGCTATGCTCAGGGATTCACTCAATGCAGGAGTGGGACTTGCCCACCATATGGCTCACGGCAACATCTGGATTATAGCGACAGGCCCTGATGCGTTCACTTCCGTGATGGCTCACGATCTCGTCAATGCCGACAGGGTTGCGGTATACAACGCCATTTCTTGTCTTGTTGGCGCGTTTGATTTCACGAACTGCATAGTGGAGGAATTCCAGAACGCGCCTGCAGGAGGTACTGTAGCTTGGATAGGCAACTCGCGCTACGGCTGGGGTATGCCGCCTATGCAGGGTCCGTCCGAAGATCTCGATGTGTCTTTCTTCCAGTCCGTCTACGGTAAATCCAACCCTGAAGCCGGATTGTCGCTCGTGGATTCAAAAGACGCTAATGCCGAATCATGGGGCTCAAGCGCCATAGGCCTCTGGTGCATATACGAACTTAATCTCTTCGGCGATCCTTCAATGCCTGTACATTACAGGCAGCCTTCCGATTTTACTGTCACATATCCGGGCCAGATCATCGAGGGGCAGCAGACTCTTCCGGTTAGTCTGTCGTCCCAGGTCGGATACCCTGTTGAAGGCATGCTCGTATGCGCGAGACAGGGAACCTCCGTATACTCCTGGGCTAAAACCGATGCATCGGGCACGGCATACCTGGACATAAATCCATCGATTGGTACGATAAGCATAACCGCAAGCGGAGCAAATCACCGTTTCTTCTCAAAAGACGGTATACCCGTTGGTTCGCGACAACCGCTTCTGGTCCTATCCCCTGATACGTTATGGATGGACGTTGATGCAAATGGACTTTCCGAGTATTTTACTATAGCTAATGAAGGATCCGATACGCTCAAAATCTCCTCGATATTGCCGAACAACACAAGCTGGATCAAATCAGTCACTCCTGCAAACTGCAGCGTTGCTCCCGGAGGGTATCAAGGCATTCAAGTTACCGTAGACACGACCGGTGTTAAAGACAGCATTTACCTTGGCTCCGTTCGAATCCTGAGCAACGACCAGGCAAGACCTACAGCTTATGAGCCTGTCAAGCTCATAAAGGGCGACTGGCCCGATATCGATATTGTTCCTGAGCCCTTGGTCTTTGATATGCCTGCAAATAATGATACAATTAGTTCCGCAGCAGTTTTCAACAAAGGCAGGGCTGATCTGCAGGTTACTTCAGTTTCGACAACAGATTCGTGGATTGTCGACATTCAACCCAATACTTTTAGCATTCCCTCAGGTGATTTCGCTACAGTGTACGTAATTGTAGACACATCCGGTCTCGGTTTCGGAACCTACAACGGCAAAATAACCTTCCAAACAAACGATCCTGACGAACAAACTAGGTCGCTTGCAGTAAAACTGAACATGGGTGAACCGGATATCGCGGTCGAACCGGATACGCTTCAGTTCTATGTATCATATGAGGATCCTTCAAAGAACATTACATCCGCAAATTCGGACGTACAAAACAAAGGCACAAGAACATTATCTGTATCCAATATCGTTCCTTCCAGGAGCTGGATACTGGTTGGAGACCCAAAGTCTTTCGAGATACAGCCTTTCTACTCTAAGTATGTGGAAGTGTCGGTAAACCCTGAGGGCTTGAAGCAGGGCGTCTATGACGCCTCCATTACTATCTCGTCTAACGATCCTGACGAGCCGTCCAAGAAGCAGCAGGTAAGGCTGCTTCTTGAAGAGGCGCCTCCCAAGATCGTTTGTTCGCCCGACACGGCTTTAATGGACAACAAGACGATGCGTGGAACGTTCTGGGTGTTTAACGAAGGTATGCGTGACCTTGTAGTTTCGAACATATCGAGTCCGACTCCCTGGATATACGGTCTCTTCCCGAAAGGATTTACCGTGCGCGGCCAGGACAGCGCCCAGGTTACCATGATTGGCGACGCATCCAAGGTCTCTCAAGGTCCCAAGATAGGAACGGTGGAAATCGAATCCAACGACACCAAAAAACCTTTAACGAAAGTTCCCGTTAAGCTGGGGCCGGCTTCCGGAATTGCCGAGGGTATGCCCCTGACATTCGAGCTTGTGCCGGTCGCTCCCAATCCGGTTTCATCGCGCTGCATGGTTACATATGCGGTTCCAAGGCAGTCCCAGGTTAGTCTTTGTGTATATGACGTTGCAGGAAAAAGGGTTCGTCTCCTTGAGCAAGGATTGGTAAAACCGGGCTACTACACTATTATCTGGAACGGCGAGGATGATGCCGGTCGGATGCTCCCCCAGGGGGTATATCTTTTGAGAATGGAAAGCCCGACCTACAAAGCCACGCAGAGATTGGTTCTTCTGCGTTAAATAGGTTAAAAGAGTCGCTGGATTACTGCCTGCATAGAGCACGGCGGGATTCAGGGTATCATAACAAGTGATATTTTACTTGACATTTGGTGATTTTTGCAGTATGCTTACGCTCACCAAGGATAAAAGTGAAGTTATTAGAATATCAAGCTAAGGTTTTTTTTACCAAAACCGGGATACCGACCCCGAAGGAGAAACCCGTCTCCTCTAAAACAGAAGCCCTCCAGGCTGCTGAAGAATTGGGTCTGCCGTGCGTTCTAAAAGCCCAGGTAGGCGTGGGCGGTCGGGGAAAAGCCGGAGGCGTCAAACTAGCCCGCACAATGGAAGAGGTTGCGGAGAACGCCGAAGCTATACTCGGCATGGAGATTAAAGGAGAGCGCGTAGAGCGTCTTTTGTGTTCGGAGGCTGTAGACATCAAACAGGAGTTCTACGCGAGCGTGACGACGGACCGCACCAACCGCAGGCTTGTGATGATGGTGTCGCCCGCCGGCGGAATCGACATAGAAGAAGTGGCAAGGACAACGCCCGAGAGGATACTCAAGATTCCCATTGACCCCCTTATCGGCCTTGCATCGTATCAATCTCGCAACGCTTCAGCCTTTCTTACGCGAGACCCGGGGATACAAAAACAAGTATCCTCAATTCTATCCAAACTCTATGCTTTATACACAGAGAGTGATCTGTCTCTTGCGGAGATTAACCCTTTAGTCGTTACAGGAGAAGGGAAAGTGATTGCTCTTGATGCCAAGATTATCATAGACGACAATGCGCTATACAGACATCCTGAATTCGAGGAGTATCGAATTCTCTCGCCTGACGAAGCGCTCGAAGAGGAGGCTAAATCGAAGGGCCTTTCCTACATAAAGCTTGCCGGAAACGTCGGCTGCATCGTGAACGGAGCCGGACTCGCAATGGCTACAATGGATCTCATAAAACGCTTCGGCGGCGAACCGGCAAACTTCCTTGATGTCGGCGGTTCATCATCCCCTGAAAAGATGCTTTGGGCAATAGAACTCGTTACACGCGACCCCAACGTTAGGGCCATCTTCGTGAACATCTTCGGCGGAATAACCCGGTGCGATGATATCGCGAGGGGTCTCCTTGACGCTGCATCCTCGCGCCAGCTTCCTCTTCCTGTTGTGGTCCGTTTAACTGGAACTAACGAAACAGAGGCGCGCAAGATGCTCGAAGGCACATCCTTCATTCCCGCTCGAGACATGGCTGACGGCGCGAAAAAAGCTATTTCTTCAGCCGGAGGGAAATGATGGCTGTCTTCGTTTCCAAAGAAACAAGGGTTATTGTTCAGGGTATAACCGGCCGCGACGGGCTTTTCCACGCTAAGATGATGCGTGAATACGGAACCTCTGTCGCGGGCGGCGTAACGCCAGGCAAGGGCGGTTCGAAGGTCGAAGATTTTCCCGTATTTGACTCAATGCATGAAGCCGTGGCTAAGACAGGCGCCAACACGTCTGTGATTTTCGTTCCTGAGAAGTTCGCAGCGGACGCAATAATAGAGGCTTCGGATTCAGGGATTGGTCTGGTCGTGTGCATTACCGAGGGTGTGCCCGTTCTCGATATGCTTAAGATTATAAGCTATATCTCAAAGAACGGAACCAAACTGATAGGACCTAACTGTCCTGGAGTTATCTCTCCCGGCAAATCAAAGGTAGGCATTCTGCCAGGTCATATTTTCAAGGAAGGCAACATAGGAGTCGTATCGCGCTCGGGAACCCTGACATACGAACTCGTAAGCCATATTACGAATGCAGGTCTTGGCCAGTCCACATGCGTTGGCATTGGAGGAGACCCCGTAATCGGCTCTAATTTTATAGATGTTCTCAAGCTCTTCAAGGATGATGATGAAACTAATGCCGTAGTGCTTGTCGGCGAGATTGGCGGTTCAGATGAGGAGGAGGCTGCAAAATTCATCAGAGAGGAGCTAGGCAAACCCGCAGTCGGGTTTATTGCGGGAAGAACCGCTCCAAAGGGAAAGCGAATGGGGCATGCCGGTGCTATAATATCGGGCTCCTCGGGCACTGCTGAGGAAAAAGTGGGTGCTCTTAAAGCCGCCGGAATCCCTGTTGCAGGCGAGCCGGCCGAGATTGCATCTCTTCTCAAGGATATACTCAAATGAAAATTAATCGCAAGGAGTTCGAGGTTCTTGTTCAGGAAGAACCTAAAGCTTTCATAAAGATATATAAAAGGCTCTGTAAAGGCTGTGAGATATGCGTATCTCTGTGTCCGAAGAGCATACTTTCACTGGGCGACGATCTGAAAGTTCACGTAGTCAATACTAAGGATTGCATAGCCTGCATGATGTGCGAGTGGCACTGCCCTGATTTTGCCATCTTTATCGAGAAGAAGGAATCTAAGAAATCATGAATAAAAAAACCTCAAACTCCAAGACTCCTGCCAATCAAAGAAGGTTGGTTTCAGGAAACGAGGCTTGCGCAGAGGCTGCACTTCTTGCCGGGGTTCGGTTCTTCGGGGGGTACCCCATAACTCCTTCCACAGAGGTAGCAGAGCGGATGGCCGAGGAACTGCCTAAAGTAGGGGGGGTGTTTATCCAGATGGAAGACGAGATAGCGAGCATAATGGCCATAATCGGAGCTTCGGCAGCCGGCGTACCTTCAATGACCGCTACATCCGGACCGGGGTTTTCTCTCATGCAGGAGGGTATTGGCTACGCCGCCATGACTGAGACCCCTATAGTCGTTATCAATGTCATGCGTGGCGGGCCTGCAACAGGTCTTCCCACAAAGGGAGCGCAGGGCGATTTCCAGCAAGCACGATGGGGAACTCATGGCGATCATCCTGTAGTGGTTCTTACTCCTAGAGGTGTCGAGGAGTGTTTTAACCTTACCATAAGGGCGGTTGATATTTCGGAGAGGCTGCGCGTTCCCGTTATCGTCCTTACCGATGAGTTCGTAGGGCATATGAGAGAAATCGTTGCTCTGCCGCAACGTGTTGAGGTTTATCACCGTCAAAGACCGCGCGTTTCGCCTGAAGAATACCTGCATTATGCGGACAATACGAGCTACAATGCCCCGTATGCGAGCTTTGGCGAGGGCTTCTCGATTCATCTTACGGGTCTCACGCACAGGGAGGATGGATTCCCTGTAAACGACGCATCTAAAATTCAATGGAACAATGAAAGGCTGCGTCATAAAATAGAAGACAACATTGCCTTCCTTGAGGATAATTTCATCGATGACGATCCCGACGCAGACACCTTGATAGTAGCTTTCGGCTCTTCTGCCAGAAGCGCTTACGAAGCGAAGCTTCTGTGGGATAAGCCTTTGTCCTACATCCGCCTCAAGACGGTTTGGCCTTTTCCCGACGCCACCGTGAGAAAACTTGCAGACGGAAGGAAAAGAGTAGTTGTTCCAGAGATGAACGACGGTCAGTTCTGCCGGGAGGTAGAGCGCTGCATCGGGTCAAGAGTAGAGCTTGTGTCCGTCACCCGGAACGACGGGTCCATGCTTACGCCCGGGGAGGTACTGGAGGCTTTGAAATGAGCGAGATTTCTTCATCCTCAATGCCCAAAACCCACGAGTATCTGAGAATGGATGACCGGTTTCCGCATGTATGGTGCCCAGGATGCGGGATAGGAATAATGTTCTCGGCGCTAATAAGGGCGATAGATTCGCTTAAGCTTCCCCGGGAAAAGATTGTTCTTGCCTCCGGAATAGGATGCACGTCGAGAATGCCTGGCTACCTTGACTCTGACACCTTTCATGTGCTTCATGGCAGAGCGCTTGCTGCGTCAACAGGCGTAAAGCTTGCTCGCCCCGACATGCACGTGATAACGGTTGGAGGCGACGGCGACATGCTTGCGATAGGCGGCAATCACTTCATTCATGCGGCAAGGCGTAATGTCGGAATCACCTGCATAATACTCAACAACTTTACTTATGGTATGACAGGTGGCCAGCAATCGCCTACGACTCCTGAAGAGATGTTCGCCTCGACTGCTCCTTACGGTGCTATTGACGAGCCTGCAGATGCTTGTTCGCTTGCGGTCGCGGCAGGCGCCGCATACGTCGCAAGGACAACCGTGCATAACGTCGTTCAGCTTGAGCGTTTCCTGAAAACCGCATTGGTTCACAAAGGATTTCGTCTGGTCGAAGTCGCGGCTCAGTGCCCGACTCTTTTTGGAAGGATGAATCGCATGGGCACCCCTAAGGAACTCCTTGAATGGATAAAAAATCGGACGATAACAATTGAATCGGCTAACAAGATGAGTAAGGAGCAATTAAAGGATAAAATCGTGACGGGTGTATTCGTGGATCGTGAAGTTGAAGACTACGGAGATCGATACGCCCGGCTTGTTGAGAAGGTCAAGAATGAGAACTGAAGTAAGACTTTCAGGAAGGGGCGGGCAGGGACTGATTCTTTCAGGCATTGTGCTTGCCGAGGCGTGCGGGGTGTATGAAAACAAAGAGGTTGTTCAGACTCAGAGTTATGGTCCTGAAGCCAGGGGCGGAGCCTCGCGTTCCGAAGTGGTGATTTCGGAAAGCCAGATTCGTTACCCTTACGCCTACGATGCGGATATCCTCGTAGCTCTTTCCCAGCCCGCGTTCGACAGATTCGCTCCATCAATGAAAAAGAATGGTCTCATCTTCGCGGACTCTTTCTACGTTCATTCCGATTCCAAGAACGTGATGTTTGTGCCGTTCACAGAGACGGCTCGAACCGAACTCGGCCGTGAAGTTGTTGCAAATATCGTGATGCTTGGCGCGCTCTCCTCCACTACCAAGATTGTTGAGCTCGATTCCCTCAAAAAAGCCATAGAACACAGGGTTCGCCCTGCGTTTCTTGATCTTAATCTCAAGGCTTTGGAAACGGGCTTCAGATTGGGCGAGGAGATATGGAAAAAACGCTCCTCATAATAAAACCGGATGTAGTCGCCCGCAATAAAACGGGAGAGATTCTGGCCAGGTTAGAAGCTGAGGGGTTTACGATTCTGGGTTTGAAACACATCCTGGTTTCGCCTCAAGAAGCGGAATTATTCTACGAAGTGCATTCGGGAAAATCTTTTTTCGAAGACTTGATCGAGTTCATGACGTCGGGTCCAATAATTGCATGTTGTCTTGGAAGAGAGAATGCTGTTCGTAGGCTGAGGGAGATAGTGGGTGATACGAATCCAAAAAAAGCGGAAAAAGGAACCCTTCGGGCTCTTTACGGAACGAGTGTCGAGCGTAATGGCGTTCACGCTTCGAATCCCGAAGAGGATCCTGAATCCGAGGTTAGTTTTTTCTTCTCAACACACGAGCTTCTTTCATAAGGAGGAGTTTGTATGCGTTGTAATTCGAAGCTCAAACCGTTCGCTGCAATCCTTGTATCAGGAGTTTTTCTCCTGCTTACAGTCTGCGGGCTTCCGATCCTTACCGACAGCTATGAGCCTAACAATTCATTCAGTCAGGCGGCAGCTATCTCTCCCGGAACCATAAAAGCGACAATTGAACCAGACAATGACGAGGACTACTACAAACTATCGCTTTCAAGCGCGGATTCCTTTCAGTTGAACTATGGACTAGAAGTGCCGTCGGTTATTACTGCGGAAGTAAGCCTGTTTTCATCATCTCAATCTCTTATGGACTATGTCAGAGCGGATACTGCCGGTCAGAGTCTTGCCGGACATATCAATATATCATCAGGAGATTACTACGTTAGGATCAGATCGGTCGATTTCAGCTCGTCTGATTCTGATTATACCCTGTCAATATCCGTTTTACCCTTGGGTAGTTAATGCCAAAAAGCCACGAATCAAGGCAATAACAAACCGGTAAATTTCTTAGTCGATAAGTGCATTGAAATCAATAAAGCAGTAAACACTGTCAATAAAGCCCTCAAAATCAGCCCTGGCTTTTTATGTTTTACAAGATAGCGGTAAATGCCTTTGAAATGGTGCATTTTAACGTATGTTCGGTCTATGCGTCGGATGTTCTCGCCAAGGTGATGGATTGATGCAGGTTTCGGAATGTACCATACTTCCCATCCGGCGTCTTTGATGCGCTTGCATAGGTCGAAGTCCTCTACATAAAAAAAGAACCCTTCATCGAACATGCCGATGTCATTAAAAACGTCCCTTTTGACCAACAGGAACATCCCCGTGCAAATATCAACCTGCTGGGTCTTTTCCATATCGGTATCGGTACAAAGAAAATATCTGCTGAAAGGGTTGTTTGGAAACAGCATTGTCAGAATCGCGCGTCGACCAAACAATAGACTCGTGTAATTGGGGAAGCGCCTCAGGTTTTCCTGGATTCTTCCGTCAGGATATAGAATTTTACCCGAGGCGGCTGCGCACATCCTGGTTTTTTCCATAAAGGACAAAACCTCATAGAAGCCATCCTTAAGGAGCTGTGAATCCTGATTCAAAAAGAGGATATAATCGCCTTCAGCTATCTTTGCACCCTGGTTACATGCGTGTGCAAACCCTGTATTCTTACTAAGAAAAATAAAGCGAATATCCTTGTGTATTATTTGAGACTGGATAACACTGCCGTCTCGGGACTTGTTGTCCACTATAATGACCTCGGTTTGTTCCGGAGGTATAGATGCAAGACATTTTTCTATGAGATGTCCGGGATTGTAAGTGGGTATTACTACTGATATCTTGGGCTTTTGCCTTGCAATCTTCATTATCGTCGGATTCTTTCGGGAAGGAGAAGATTCAGCGCCACAGCCTCAATTGCGGAACAAGAAAGAGCGCCTGCCAAACAATCCGGCGATTAAGCTTCGAGACGCCAACGCGGCGATCGCGGAATACAATCGGTATTTCCTTCACATTGAATCCTGCCAGCCAGACCCGGAAATCAATCTCTATCTGGAATCCGTATCCGTCAGCGGAGATGTTGTCGAGTCTTATCTCTTTGAATATCTTGGTCTTGTAGCATTTGTAGCCCGCGGTCATATCCTTTATCGGAGCGGAAGTTACAAATCGCGCGTAGAGGTTTGCGTAATGCGAAAGGCTCTTTCTTTTCTTCGGCCAGTCCACAACCTCTCCGCCCGGAATGTAACGTGATCCTATAACAAGATCGGCTCCATTCTCTAACTCCTTCACGAAACGAGGCAAATCCATAGGATCGTGAGAGAAGTCAGCATCCATCTCAAAGGCGTATTCGTATCCATTATCAAGCGCCCATCTAAAGCCTCTTATATAAGCAGTTCCAAGACCCATCTTCCTTGGTCTTTGTATCAAAAAAAGCTTTCTATCCGTTTTCATTCTTTCCTTTACGACATCCGCGGTTCCGTCAGGCGAGCCGTCATCTATGACAAGTATATCAGCTTCAGGAAGATAGGAATGCACGGCATCAAGTATACCGTAGCGCGATGGGTGTCTGTCCCCGCCTGAACGAGGCGAGATATTCTCTCTTTCGTTATATGTAGGGATAATCACCACGCCTTTCATTCCTTATTTTATTCGCATTATAGAATTTGTCAATTATCTATAAGCTATGCTTGACATTACTGAGATTCTTGCTATTATTAAGGTTAACAATAACGAACACGATTTTCAGAATAGAAGGAGATAGATTGGTTAAGATTCGTCTCAAACGAATTGGTGCAAACAAGAATCCACATTATCGGATTGTAGTGACTGATTCACGCAAGGCGCGTGATGGAGCCTACATAGAATCAGTAGGCAACTTTGATCCTCGAGGTGAACAGGCGTTTGCTCTTAACGAAGAGCGACTGGCGTACTGGCTTACACAAGGTGCAGCGATGTCTCCGCGTGTAACAGCACTTCTAAAGCGTCATAAAAAAGAAGCTAAGACGCCTGCCATCCATACCCCTGCAGAGGAGGAGGCTACGAATACTCAAACGGCCGCATCCCTCGATACCGGGGAACAACCTGAAACTGAACATGAATCCAGTGAAGGAGGAAAACAATGAAGGAACTGCTCGAATACATGGTCAAAGCGCTGGTTGACAACCCGAACAACGTCAGCATCGAAGAAATAGCTGGTGAAAAGACTATAATATACGAACTCAGAGTCGGAGAAGGCGACCTGGGCAAGGTCATAGGCAAGGAAGGTCGGATGGCAAAAGCTATCCGCACAATCCTTACCGCAGCATCGATGAAGAAGGGCAAAAGAGCCCAGCTCGAGATAATCGAGTAAGAGCCTCCACGAGGAGGTTTCCTGCAGATCACGATTCTTTCGGGACTACCAGAGTATCTGCAAGCTCCAATTGGATTGGGGCATATAAGAATCGCGCAGGATAAAGGGATAGTAAAGTTACGGATACTCAATCTGCGGGATTACGCATTGGACGCATACCGCACGATTGATGACGAACCCTATGGCGGTGGCGGCGGAATGGTGTTAAAGGTTGAGCCTGTTTGGCGTGCACTCTCCTCGCTAGAGTCTTTAACCTTAGGGCAAGGAGATTCTGCAACAGGCATCGAAAAATCATGGGTAGTGCTGCCGACACCGAAAGGAGTCAGGCTTAAGCAGGATGACTTTATAAGATTAAGTAAAAAAGCTCATCTTGTTTTCCTCTGCAGCAGATATAAAGGGATAGATGAACGAATAAGAGAGTGGGTAGATGATGAGGTATCGCTGGGAGATTATGTAATAGGCGGCGGCGAAGCAGCCGCATTGGTTATGATTGAAGGGATTGTAAGACTGCTTCCAGGCGTTGTTGGAGCGCATGAGTCAGTGGACACCGATTCATATACCTGCGGACTTCTATCGGCTCCGACTTATACGAGACCTGAGGAGTTTAACGGTAAGCGTGTACCGGACGTGCTTTTGTCCGGGCACCACGCGAAAATTGAAAAATGGCGCAGGAGTCAAGCGCTGGCTCTTACGTTAAAGCGTAGACCTGATTTGATTGCTAATTATGAATTCAGTGAAGATGACAAAAAATTGTTTTCGGAGGTATTAGGTGAACAAACTCGTAGAGATTGAAAAAGGCATGCTACGTTCAGATTTGCCTTCATTTGGACCTGGTGACACTGTAAAGGTTTCTTTCCATGTTCACGAGGGTAAAAAGGAGAAGATTCAGGCGTTTCAGGGCGTTTGCATCAAGATACACGGCGCTGGCCCTAACAGGTCATTCACTCTGAGAAAAGTATCTCAAGGTGTCGGGATTGAAAGGATATTTCCGCTTCACTCGCCTATGCTTGAAAAGATAGAGGTCGTCCGATACGGCAAGGTACGCAGAGCCAGACTTTACTATCTTCGTGACAAGGTTGGTAAGGGGCTCATGATAAAAGAGCGTATGATTAAAAAGGATGCAACAGAGGCACCTAAGAAAACAAGAAAAAAAACCACTAAACCCGTAGTTGAAGTAACCTCCAAGGAGGAATTAGATGCACAAGAATCTGGACCTCCAGGCGTGGCGGAGGGTTAGTCTTCTTTGCGGGGTTGATGAAGTAGGCCGCGGAGCCCTGGCAGGGCCGGTAGTTGCGGCGGCAGTAGTGCTGCCTCCGAAACTCGAAATAGAAGACGTTCGGGATTCCAAGAAACTCACGCCCAGGCGTCGCGAAGAGTTGTTTCAGCAGATAGCGACAAAAGCTTTAGGTATAGGAGTGGGATTCATACCTTCAGAAGAGATCGACGAAACAAACATTCTTCAAGCCGCCCTCAAGGCGATGCGCCGGGCATGCGAGAGACTCGCAATGAGGATAGAACCCGATCTCGTATTCGTTGACGGTACGTACAAAATCCCCGATTTGCCCTGGCCCCAGGAACCGTTCCCTCAGGCCGATGAGAACTCGATGTCGGTTGCAGCCGCTTCAATCGTGGCGAAAGTTCTCAGGGACAGATACATGGCGCAGCTTGACAATTCTTTCCCGGGGTACGACTTTGCGCGGCATAAAGGTTATCCAACGTCCGATCACGTCAAAACCCTTCGGCGTTTAGGTCCGTCGCCAATTCACCGCTTATCTTTTCGCCCATGCGTAGAATGCAGCGAAGTCAGGATACATAACATAGAAATTGAATAGTCAATATTCAGGGTCTCTAGCATGAAAATGGAGAGGTAGGAGTCTAACGTTGACAGGGGCGTAATTTTAACTAAACTCCCAAATCTTGAATTAACCGATGTTCCACTAGTCTAACAAACAAAATCGGTTAAAGCAGTTAATACAATGAGCAATGCGTAGTAAAACCCAGAAGAATTCCAGTTCTGGAGGGTTAGCGTAATTGGCAACGCAGCAGACTTGAAATCTGCCGCCCCTTGACCGGGGCTTGGGGGTTCGAGTCCCTCACCCTCCGTTACCACCCCACGAAGGTACTCAACACCTTCGTGGGGACCCTGAATGTTTTCTCTCTTGAATACATCGAAACATGGATAGTGAAATAAAACGTGATATTGTTTTGATTAATTTTAAGATGGGGGAAAGCCATCTGGAAACATTGACTTTCCAGTTATATCTATATAATTCAATCAATCGCATATAAACAAATACCATGGAGGTATAAATGGATCAGAATCCTGTCATGCAATCTTCAACAGATCCTATGCAGAAGATCCGCTACAGCATTGAAAAAACCCAGGGCTGGCTGAAGTTCCTCGGAATTCTTTCAATAATTGGCGGCGCCTTGCAGGCGCTTACCCTGGTAGGCATAATCGTAGCCTGGCTACCTATCTGGCTCGGCATAATCATGAATCAAGCCGGCTCGAAGGGCAAGGATTACGCAGACAGAGGAACACTTGAAGACCTTGTCGAATACAATGATAAACTCAAGAACCTCTTTACAATCTACGGTATCCTGGCGATAGTCGCTCTCATTGCGGCTGTGCTCGGCGGAATAGTAATGATTATTCTTGCAATAACGGGTGCATTTGTAGCTTCCCGCTATTTCTAAGAGTATCACGAAAAAAAGGGCGTCCTTAGGCCGCCCTTTTTTTTTACAAAGATTGGAGAGGTTGACAATCGGCGCGGGATAGAAGTCTTATCAGTAAATGTAAATTACAATAAAGGAGTGCAGACATGAATAACTATCCAGCTGAGGTTATGGTTGAAAGTTTTAAGTATGTCATTAACCGTTCAAAAGGGTGGACCCTGGCTTTGGGTTGGGTTGCGTTGGTCTACGGATTACTTTCAATAATTCGTGTGGCGGTTTCAGCTATAACTACTTTCAGTCTTATCGGCGTCTCATCCTGGAACTACCCCTTCATGATGAGTGCAGGAACCGGAATCATAGGCCTTGTCGTCTGTCTAATGCTTATTCCGCTCGGGGTAGTTCTTATCCGGGCGGAAGGGAATCTCAAGGCTTATCTGGCAAATGATGATTTTTCGTCAATAATCGTCTATCACCAAAGATTAAGGACATCTACAATTCTTGCTGTAACCGTACTCATCATAGATATACTCTCAGTGATAGTTATGGCTTTGTTCTGGGGTCTTATGGCGATGAGTTCGTTTTCGTTAATCGGTGATTGACTTTTTTTATTGCTCCGTATAATTCAACCTGGGAGAGGTGGCCGAGTGGTCGAAGGCGACCGCTTGCTAAGCGGTTGTACGGGTAACACCGTACCGTGGGTTCAAATCCCACCCTCTCCGTATTAACGTTGAACTCGGGATTTTTTAGAAAAAAAAATCCCGAGTTCAAAATCATCTTTTACTGGAGTAAAATGCCGCAGGGAGAAAACGACTCAAAAGATATGCAATCTAAGAAGTATGATTTTCGCGAACACCGCGCCTGTGGCGTTCGCGTACGCATTGCACCTTCGCCAACAGGAGCCATACACGTGGGGCTTGCTCGTTCAGCACTCTATAACTATCTCTTTGCTCGCAGACATGGGGGTAAGTTCATCCTGCGCATAGAGGATACGGATGTCGAACGCTCTACCCAGGAGTCCGCCGACGCCATAATCAAAGGTTTAGCATGGCTCGGCATCACCTTCGACGAGGGGCCTTACTACCAATCTCAGCGTCTGGATATCTACCGCAAGTACGCGGAGGAGCTCATACTCAAAGGCCACGCATACCGCTGCTACTGCACGCCTGAGCGTCTCGAAGAAGAACGAAAAAAGGCTGAGGCAGAGAAGCGTGCATGGAAGTACGACAGGCATTGTCTCAATCTTACCGCTGAAGAGAGAAAAAGCCTTGAATCCTCAGGAATTAAACCTTCGATTCGCCTCCAGGTACCCGAAGGCTCAACCGCTTTCAACGACCTCATTCACGGCGAGGTTACGCGCGATCACAAGGATGTCGAAGATTTCGTAATCCTGCGCTCCAACGGCGTGGCCATGTACAACTTTGCCGTTGTCGTGGACGACCACGAGATGAGAATCAGCCACGTTCTGCGTGCGGTCGAACACATCTCCAACACAACCAAACAGGTTCTCCTCTACAACGCATTCGGCTGGTCCTTACCCGAATTCGCCCACCTTCCCTTAATTCTCGGCGAGGATAAGAAGAAACTCTCAAAACGTCATGGCGCAATGTCCCTCGAGGAGTTTCGCTCACAGGGCTATCTTGCGGACGCGATGGTCAACTTCCTGGCGCTCCTGGGATGGTCTCCAGGCCAGGACCGCGAACTCATCTCCCGCGAAGAACTCGTCAACCTCTTCTCGATAGAACGAATCAATACATCCAATGCGATATTCGATATGCAAAAACTCTCATGGATGAACGGAGAGTATCTTCGCAAGCTCGAGCCTCGTAAGCTTTTCTCCGAGTTCAGCGAATGGCTCGTTTCCCGGTCCATCACTCTCTCAGCCGACCCGACCCTGGTCGCAAAAGCCCTGCCCCTGCTTGCAGAGCGTTCGCGCACGCTTGCCGAAATCTACGACGGTCTTCAACCCTACATCTCTGAAACGCTCTCATACGACGAGGATGGATTAAAAAAACACTTCCGCAAGGACCCCGAAGCCGTCCACAAACGCCTGACCCTCTATCGCGAGAAGCTTGCCGCTTTGCCGGAGTTCACGAAGGAAGCCGCGGAGGAAACGCTCCGTCTCCTCTGCGAAGAACTAGCCGTAAAACCTGGCGAGCTCATCCACCCAGTTCGTCTTGCGGTCACCGGCCGCACCGTAGGCCCCCCCCTGTTCGACTGCCTCGACCTTCTTGGTAGGGAACGCGTTCTCGCGCGACTGGCAAAGTTGCCGGAGTAGAATCGATCGAGTCTTACTTTCGTCGCGGCTTTAGTTAATATTAAGGGATGCTATAAGATTGACTTCTCTTCCCATCTCGATATCCTTACACCATGATTCCTGAAAAGCCTGTGAGCGCAAGAGCCTTCCGCTACTATGACCTCATCATGGCGGCGTTCGTTACCGTGCTCCTTGTTTCTAACATCGTCTCGACCAAGATAACGCACCTGGGTCCCTTCTCGTTCGACGCGGGCACACTCCTTTTTCCCCTCGCTTACATATTCGGCGACGTTCTCACCGAGGTATACGGCTACGCGCGCTCGCGGCGTGTCATATGGGTCGGGTTCGCGGCGAACTTACTCATGTCCGCCATAATCATGCTCGCTGGCGCGCTTCCTCCGGCCGAGGGCTGGCCTTACCAGGAGTCGTATATGAACGTGCTCGGGCTTACGCCCCGCATCGTTATCGCTAGTCTTGTCGCCTACTGGGCGGGCGAGTTTTCAAACTCCTTCGTGCTCGCGAAGATGAAGCTCGCAACGAAGGGTCGCTTTCTCTGGACGCGCACGATAGGCTCAACTATCGTCGGCGAGGCGGTGGACACAGCCATATTCGCCGTGGTCGCATTCCTGGGCGTGCTTCCCTCCTCCCTGCTTGTCACCGTCATCATCTCCAACTACGTATTCAAGGTCGGTGTCGAAGTAGTGTTTACTCCGCTGACATACCTCATCGTCGGCGGACTCAAGAGAGCGGAGGGAGTGGACTACTACGACCGCAAGACCAACTTCAATCCGTTCCTTTTGTCCAGTAAGAAAATCTCAGAGCCCGAAGCCTGAAGGTTTATCTCAACGTTCGAGATAGGAGGTTATGACATTGTTTTGAGTTGCAACTTTTGTAAAACGGCGCCGGCCGCATATGCAGGATAAGGAAATATCTTAATACGTGTGTAAGAAATCCCTAAATGAGCGAGGAGCAAGTGATGGCTGAATTTCCTTTGTTCATGAGAAATCCAAAAAACGCAATAGATCCCTCGATGCAATCCGAAGGAGTCGAAGGTTTCGTCTACGACGGAGCTGACGGTTCACAGATGGCGTTCTGGACAGCCTCCAAATCAGGCAAATCCTCGGAGCATACACATCCGTTCGACGAGTATTTCGTCGTCATCGAAGGCGAATGCGTCCTCTACATGAAGGGGGAGAAGATTGTGCTCCGGCGCGGGGATGAGTGTTTTATCCCTGTAGGTATCGCACATTCCACGGAGAATGCTCCAGGTACGAGAACGATTCACTCCTTTGGTGGCAAAAGGGCCGAACGTGCTCTAAAAAAGTGATATAAGCACAACCACAGGCTATTCGGTTTAATCCAACTGTTTACAGGCAACCATTGACGGGTATTTTTCGTCTTAGATTTATCATTCCGTAAACTTTTAAAGTCGGAGGTTTAGGTGGAACTCTTTCTTGTTTTATCCCTTTTTTCACTAAGAACGGTCGAAGCAATACGCGTAGATACGCCGCCTGTGATTGACGGTAAGTTAACGGAGCCTTGCTGGCTCGAGAATCCGGGTTTCAGCGACTTTATGGAGAACTGGCCCGTTCTTTGTGATCCTGCTTCGGAGTCCACTCGTGTGGTTGTCCTGTATGATGAGGATAACTTGTATATGGGATGTTTCTGCCCTTACAAGGACTCAAATCAGGTGGTCGCCTGGCTTGTGCCTCGCGGTTCGGTAGGAGACGGCGACGATATAACAATTACAATCGATACGTACAATGATGACCGCAATGCCTTTAGATTTGCGTTCAACCCGCTTGGCAATCAACGCGATGCATATCTTTCCGAGGGTGGCCGAAGTATAGACGAATCCTGGGACGGCGTCTGGTATGTCAAAACGTCAATAGAGAAATACGGGTGGTATGCCGAGCTGGCAGTCCCCTTCAAAACCCTGCGGTTCAAGCCGCAAGATGAGCAAATATGGGGCTTATGCGTTTCACGTTGGCTGGATAACAGGGCCGAGCGCGTTCTCTGGTCCGATTATTCGCCCGAGGACTTTGGACGCGGTACGATGATTGAGCGGTTCGGAACCATAACAGGAATCCACGGCATAAAACCGGGGCTTCACATGGAATTTCTTCCGCATCTTACGCAAACGCTGCACATGGGCAATACCGACCCAACCAGTGCAGGCTTTGAAGACATCTCACTCGTTCCAATCCAGAATGGAGTAATCGGTCTCGATTACAAATGGGCGGTTGCCTCGAATCTCACCATGGATATAACAACGTTTCCAGACTATGGACAGATTGAGGCCGACCCTGAAGAGATAAATCTCTCGCAATACGAGACTTATTTCTCAGAACGAAGGCCTTTCTTTACCGAGGGTTCGAGCATATTCGATTTTCCCTACCTCGATATTGTGTACACGAGACGCATCGGTAAGAGACTGCCGGATGGTACCGAGGTTCCTATCTTTGGCGGCGGCAAGTTTACCGGCAAGGTAGGGGGTACCGAATTGGGATTTCTTGAAGCCTTGACCGGTTCTTGTGAATATACTGACTGGTACGGTAATCAACTAAGAGAACCTCTCTATCTATACTCGGTAGGACGCGTTACTCAGGATATCTTCGGCCGCTCAAAGATAGGATTCATAGCGACCTCCAGAGACAAGATGGAAGGACCTTACAAGGGCGATCATGTCGCCGGGGTCGATACCAGGCTGAGGTTCACCGATGACTGGGACCTTGTTGTTGCCGGTGCTCGTACATTCTATTCCGACACCGCAGGCACGCCTGATTCACTCATGCGCCGCGGCGGGAACATATTAGGCATGGGCGTAACGCATGCCGGGCTTTTCACCTACGGAGCCGATTTGTTCTACACGGATTCCACCGCCAACATCAACGCCGTAGGCTATATCGGCCGTCCGGGGAGAATTAGCGGAAGTGTGGATTTTAACTACCAGAACTCATGGAATGATAAATGGATACGTTTCCTGAGCGCCGGTATATATCCCAATATCGGGAAGTCTTTAAGCGACAGTCTGTGGTCGTACGGCGCTTACTCAAGCGCATCTGCAACTCTCTATAACAACTGGGCGGTATGGCTGAATGGGTCTCTCGAAAACAGCTTTTTTTACGAAGATAACACCCAGCGCTTAACCAAAAATATTGGAACAGGATTCACTTCAAACTCGGCAAAAATCTTCTACGGCGGAGTGAGCGCAAACACGTGGGACCAGTACATCTATCAGAATGACCCTCTCTACTTCGGGCACGTAGTGTCGATAAACCCTAACTTTGGACTGCGAATCGCGAAGAATCTTTTCATCTCAGGCTACGCTGCTCTGAACAGAACGTTTTACGGAGACTGGACTGCCGACACCCTCTATTATCCCCAGTGGATGTGGACCGCAGGAGAGGGCATTCGCTACACGGCGACGAACAAGTTGAGCTTCAGGCTCAACCTAGAGCAGAATACAGACGCCGAGCGCTACAATCAGCAGCTTCTTGCGTCTTGGGAGATTGCGCCTTTGAGCTACCTCTATCTTGCTTCAACCATGAATCTT
Source organism: bacterium (assembly GCA_012517375.1). Lineage (NCBI taxonomy): Bacteria > bacterium. The sequence goes on from JAAYVC010000029.1 coordinate 24,660, forward strand.
TCGGGCGATCCAAATACAGCCACTCCTTTAGATGTCGAGGTTTCTGAAGTGGCTTTTTATGCTAAGGTAGTATATTTATTCAGGATATAGATAGGGCTTCCGTCTCATGCGTCCTCAATCCCTAAAGAGGTTGTAAAGCCTCAGATTTCGAACAGCCGGGTCATCTGATATTATCATCGATCCTATCATTATATCATCATCCTGTCTTAGGAAAGTGATGTTGTTGTTTTTCTTTAAAAGACCAACAGGGATCAGAACCGCGGCCGGGTAAAAGCCTGAGCTGTCAATGAGCGCTCTCAAGGAATCCACGCAGGCTGTATCATTCAGAAGTTCAAGCCAGGCTCTTAAAAAAGGTTCCTTGAGTGAATCACGATAAGGGTCTCCCGGAGAGTGGATTACATGGGTATCCCCATTGATCGAGATAGCGAAGTCATTCCCGAAGTAAATGAACCCCAGAACGAATGCGGAATCACCTGGATTGTTTAAATCAAAGACATAATCAAGCGCCTTCTCGGGCAAGGGTATATACCACGAAGGAATGGTGTCATGGCCTAAATGATGTACCTTTTTGTCGAGAACAATGGTCTCGGGGACGTTAACGGAACAACCTATTAAGGCAATCATATAGACGAAAACACCTATGCGACCACAATGCATACTAACATCCTTATATCATTAGTTATATTATAAAAGGTTATATGTGGGAGTCAAGTCTGGGATTTATAGAGGATACTCTTGACTTAAAGCCCATTCCGGTTAGACTCCAAACGGAGGAAAACGATGCTTGACGTAGAAAAAGCCCTTGAGTACATAGAACTCGAAGGAACCGACCTCGACCGTTATCGCAGCCGTTTCCTCTTTCGGGGTGAAAGGGATGACGTAATGGCGACATGGCTTCTAGGTTCCTACCAGAATCAGGACGGCGGATACCCTCTCCACCTCGTTATAGGCGAGCAGTCCAACATCTCTGAAACGGCCAAGATAATCGCTCACTCGAGCCAGATGCAGCTGCTTCGCTCTCCATGCTGCCGCAAGGCGCTTGAGTACATAAGGAGTTGCCAGCATCCGGACGGTTTCTGGCAGGAAAGCTCCTCTCAGCTCGAACTGGGGGAGGAGATGGGCGGCGAGTGGGGAAGGTTGTGGCTTTCCGCATACGTCGGCCGGGCCTTGTGCATGGCGGCAGAGCAGGAAAGCGCGGAGGTGAAAAAAGTGAGAAACTACTTTCTGGGTTTGAGAGTAAACGGCAGTCAATTCACATCCTCTCCCTCCATTCATTTCCTAGCTCTCGGATTCTTTGCGTTGCTTGAAGGCCCGCAGTGCGGTCTTGTCAGGGAGGCGCTTCCCTATGCCCTGGCTAATTTTACCCGTTCCAAGGAGCCAAGGCTCATTACTGTTCAGGCGGAATGCCTCCTTGAAGCTGGCGTTGCGCCTGATGATCCGATACTCAAGGAAGCAGGAAGGAATCTAATCAAAATCCAGGGGTCGGACGGAGGCTGGGGTGAAAGCTATGAAGGATTAAGAATAAGAACAACAATAGACGTGCTGGGACTCTTGTTGAAGCTCGGAGCCTGGCGTCTTGTTGATGAGAATTGAAAAGGAGATTGAAATGACAAATCAAGAGTCAAGAGTCAATATGGTTTCAAAGCTTGACATAGGAAAGGCTTTCGAGCAAGCATGGGATATTTTCAAGAAAAGCTGGAAGCGACTCCTTGGACTCCAGGCCATCTCGGCTGCAGGCATCACGGTATTTTACGCTTTTTTCATGACAGGCTTGAAGTATTTCCTGCCTCAGATAGAGGAAAACGCCTTCGACAACTGGATTTTTCCTTTAGTAGGCGTTGGAGCGGCTCTGTTTATTCTTATGTTGCTTCTTTCGGTATGGATTACGGGTGCAAACTGCATCGTGGTCGATCGCGCCTCGACTGGCGAGAGTATCACGGTTACTGATGCGCTCAAAGCCGCATGGAGCTCATTCGGTAGATTGATTTCATTCTATCTCGTTGTAACCGGCGCTATCTTGCTTATCTATGCCGCGATAGGGATACCAATTGGATTCCTTATATCGGGAGCTAAAGGCGGAGAGGAGAGAGTGGCTGCCGTAATCCTACTAGTGGTCGTTCTGCTCTTTGTTTTCATGATAGGTCTTGCGGTTCTCAGCACATGGCTTTGGATAAAACTCGGTTTTGTTCCTTTCGCCATTGCAGTTGAACGTAAAAGCGTAGGCGATTCGCTGCGCCGCAGTTTCGGGCTTTCAAAGAACAACTTCTGGGCTTCTCTGGCGGTCATTTACCTTGGAAGCATGATCGTCGGGTTTGCGGTTTCCCTCGTAATTTATGCTATTTTTATACCGACAACATTTTTAAGCATCGCATCCATGATAAAGATGCATTCCGACGATTTCCTTCCCTTCGGATTCATCATCGGTATCATTATCGCCATGTTTATAGGTCAAACAGCAGCAGGAATGGGTGTCTGGCCGCTTTGGGGTTCGGTATACGCTAATTTGAGTAAAGCTTCAGACTCCCCTCAAAGCTAGAGGCTACCCCCAGCTTTCGTAAGAAACAATCTCTTCGAGGTTTTTGCGGTTTTTGAAGCGCGCCTGGTCGCGCGGGTAGCCAAGCGTAAGGAGCGCGGCGATCTTGTACTCCTTAGGGACGCCTAGAAGCTTCTTAACGTCCTCCTGATAGAAAGCGCCAAGCCAGCATGAACCAAGCCCGTATTCAACAGCGGCAAGAGTCATGTGATCCACAGCAATGGCGAGATCGACCGCATAAGAAGGAACGCCGCATGTCATGACCCTCTCGGGTTCAAGTGCGACTGCCGCAATGATAACCGGCGCTTCGGCGACGAACTGCTGCTCCTTAGCGGCTTTTGCCAGGGCCTTGCGCATCTTCTCATCCTTGACAACAACGAACTTCCACGGCTGCTTGTTGTTTGCTGAAGGGGCAAGTCTCGCTGCCTCGAGAACCTTCAAAAGTAGCTCCTGCGGAATATCTTTTTTTTCATACGCGCGTACGCTGCGTCTGTCTCTTATCGCTTTCGAAACGTCCATTAAGTCTCCTTGGTTTGAAAAAGTCTATCAATAAAATCCGCTATGTCAATAAATACGTCATCTGGAGCGGAGCATCTTCATTCGGTCCTCCCTTAATGCGGCCGTGAACGCCTTAACCATCTCCTCGGCGGTCTTGGCAGAAAGCATCTCATGCCTGACCTTACTACTCTCCATGGTCCTTGCGATTGCCGCAAGAATCTTTACTTGAAGATCCTCCTTGTCGTCCTCAGGGGTCAAAAGGAGAAAAACAAGATTAACGGGAAGCCCATCGGACGTATTCCACTCTATTCCCTTCAGGGAGCGTCCCAAGGTTAAAACCGGCTGAGAGACGGTATTTAATCTGGCGTGCGGGATAGCGATTCCCTTTTCCATGCCTGTTCCCAGAATGCCTTCACGGAAGTCGACAGCCGCGCAGGACTCGGCGGAGCCGGGCATTCCTTCATGAAGAGATATGGAGTTGCAGAGTTCTCCAATCGCCTCCCGGGGTGTGTTTCCGGAAAGCTCAGCTACTGCAGCGGTCTCCAGAAGGAAAAGACTGGCGTTGAAATCCTTTCTTAAGCCGAGAGAGAGGTAAAGCAAAGGCGATAAAAGAAGCGACGATATTATTGAAGCAACTACCACAGCCTCAAAAAGCTGGGTGTCAATCAAGCCAAATTGAAGGGCAAGCATTCCCATAATTATCTCCATTGCTCCTCCAGGGATATGAGCGACTCCCATAGCGACGGCTTCCCTTGACGGCATTCTTGACAGCTTTGCTCCTAGCCATGCGCCTGCGAACTTACCTGCGATAGCTACGGCCGAGACCAAAAGAACAAGCGTTGGATTGAAATTTGAAAGGAAGTCCACGTTTATGCCAATGCTTACGAAAAACAAAGGAACGAATACGGCGTTCACGAATTGAGAAACGGTTTCTCTTGTGCGTTCCATTATCCCCTTCGCTTCTCCCGCCAGTATGCCGGCGGCAAGGAAGCCGAATGCAGCATGGATGCCTATCGCCTGAGTCACCGCGCCGCAAATGGCTCCCATGACGACTATAAAGCTTAAGATAGAACCGGGTTTCGGAAGATGAGAGCGGTTGATCCATAGGACGGCTTTGGAGACAAGATACTTGCCCAGCGTAAAGCTAAGCAGGAGAAAAAGAGACGTTCCTCCGAATACCTTTAATGCATCAAGAAGGTTTAATCTTTGCTCCGCGCCGATCCCCAGAACTACGGTAAAAAGCGCCCAGCCGAGTATGTCCTTTACGGATGAAGAAGCAAGAGCGACCAATCCGAAGTCGCTTTTCAGAATCTCATAATCATGAAGAACCTTGACAAGAACCGGCACCGCAGAAATCGCGGTTATTGTCCCGAGTAGCAAGGAGAATACTACGGTTCCTGTAGCCGCCGATTTCACCATCGGCCGGATCAAGAAAGCCGCCGAAGCGCCGAGGATCAAGGGTGCAACCATGCTTGAAAGCCCGATTATCGCGGAAGAACGCTTTTCACGCCAGATTACGGATGCATCCACCTCGAACCCGGTCACCAGAAGCAGAAAAAAGACGCCGAGCCATGATGCGGTTTCAAACATGCTTTTCTGTGCCTGATCATCAGGAAAGAGGAAGGATTCAATGCCGGGGAGCAGTCTGCCAAGAACGGTCGGTCCGAAGATAATTCCTACGAGAATCTCGCCCACAAGCGCCGGTTGCTTGAGCCGCCTGAACAGCTCGCCTGCCGCCTTTGCAGAAAATAAAAGTATAACAATTTGTATAAGGAAGATGAGTATGTTATGCTCATTTATAAACCGCACGCTGCAATATACTCGTGTGGAATTGTTTGTCAATAAGAGATTCAGATCATATTAAAAAGGACCGGCGCTAGCCGGTCCCCTAAGAAGCTCTCAGTTTTTACTTATTTGCTAATTCCTTGCGAGCAGCTTGTACAGTATCGCCTTCTGAATGTGCAGGCGGTTTTCGGCTTCATCAAGAACAACGGAATGCGGTCCGTCGAGCACATCGTCCGTTATCTCATCGCCGCGGTGGGCGGGCAGACAATGTTCGACGAGCGCATCGGATTTTGCTAGCTTGAGAAGTTCGGCATTGACCTGATATGGAGCAAAGATCTTCTTTCTCGCCGCGGCTTCGTCTTCCTGACCCATAGAAGCCCATACGTCGGTATAAACAACGTCTGCGCCTTTTACGGCCTCCTTCGGGTCGCTCGTTATCACAAGCTCAGCTCCGGACTTTCTGGCATCCTCCTTAGCCTTTTCAACAAACTCGGGTTTTGGTTCGTAGCCCTTGGGGCAGCCGACCGCCATGTTAGCGCCGACTTTTGCAGCCGTGAGCATGAGCGAGTGCGCGACGTTATTGCCGTCGCCGAGAAACGCCATTTTCAGACCTTCGGTCTTGCCTTTATGCTCGTAGATGGTCAGGAAATCGGCCAGAGCCTGACATGGGTGCTCGGCGTCGGATAGCGCGTTAACAACAGGGGTATCGGCGTATTTAGCAAGATCCTCGACTGTTTTGTGGGCAAACGTTCTCGCGCTAATGGCGTTGACCCATCGGGAAAGATTCCTTGCAACATCGGGTACCGATTCGCGCTTGCCGAGTCCTATATCGGCGGGAGCAAGGTAAAGAACCTGGCCTCCCAATTGGAAGAACGCCACAGAGAACGTCACTCTTGTCCTCAAGGAAGGCTTCTCGAATACCAGCACCAGGGTTTTGCCTCTTGCAACCTCCATCTGCTTGTGCTTGACGTCAATTGCAGTTTTGAAGAGTTCCTTAATCTCTTCTCCTGAGAGATCACTAATGGATACAAGATCCTTCTTCAACTATCCTCCTTGGATGAGCAATATTTTGAACTGTTTATGGTTCGCTATTTTACTTTACTAAAACTACCTTCGTTTTAGTCTCTCCTGACTCTGAATATGTATGTACGAAGTACACTCCAGGGGCTAGAGTTCTGCCCAGATTATCTGTTAGCTTCCACTCAAACGGGGCGACGCAATGAGTCTCGGCTACTTTTCTTCCGGCCGCATCGAAAAGGACGGCATGTATGCTCGAACCGGCGGGAGCGGTAAAATGAAGGATGTCTTTTGCGACTGTCTCATTGACCGCTGCAGGCAATGTTCGAATGTCAGCGAGTTCGTGGACGCCGACAGTTTCCTTGCCAGCGAACCCTGTCAGGAGTATATCGTCAATGAACCATCCGTCCTCATTCTTCTCATTGTCGGATTGAAGAACGAATCTGAGCTGGAATTCCTTGCTGCCCGAGTACTCAGAGAGATCAAAATACTCCCTTACCCAGCTTTTTTGAGTCCTGCTCCAGCGTTTGAGAGTTGTCCAATCAGGGGAGCTTTCGGTTCTAACCTCAAGAAGACACCAATCGAAACCGTTCTCCATCTCGTAGTGATGCCAGAAGGTCAATTCAAGATTCAGCTTGTTCCGAAGATCAAACTTCCCGCTCTCAAGGTAGTAGAAAGCGTTGTTACCGTATAAACCGTCAGGGGAGTCGGTTATGCAGTATTTTTTTGAGTGAGGGCCCTTATCGGCGACGAAAAAGTTGGTATTCCATTCCGGTATCTGCTTGTCTTCGAACGTCTCGTCAATAAGAGTCAGCCGTTTTCCGACAGGCAGCAGAAGTTTGTGAGTGAATTCGGTTCCGGCTGCCGATATCTTTAATGTCAGTGGGATTGCCGAATCCGGTTTCGCTGACGGTGAGACTTTGACCTCCAGAAGGTCGTCGTCGTTGGAACCAGCTGCGTAGGGCTCAAGGGATGGAATTACCGCATTCGATTTCACGAGTTCCACCCTGGGGTCTGACTCACTCAACGAAAGTGAGATATCGCCCGTCGGGTCCTTAATGCCCATGTTTCTTACCCTGATAAGGATGCCTACCGTCTCTCCCGGAGAGATTTCTCCGTCGTCTCCTTCAAGCCATGTTACGTCCTCGAGCTCAGGATAAGCAGAGGCAGCCATTGAGGTAGCTGTAAGCATAGGTCTTGTTGCCTCGACCTGCTCGAATGCCAGTTCGTCCTGCCAGAAGTCGGTACCGATTTCCGGGGTTGCCGCGAAGATGCGGTTTTTTGCTTCCGTTTCTCCGTACATCCAGTCATCGGAATCGCCGTTAGTAACGTAAAGGCCGCTTCCACCCGGCGCGACGACGTAATGGCATGCCCTTGTTGCCGCCTCGCCCCAGTTGAAGAACTCCATGGAGTCGGGGGTTTCTTCTTCGATGTATCCCCAGGCGTAGATGAACAACCCGCTGTGGCTGTGGAAATTGAGGCACGCCACGAAATTATGAGCCTTGCAGAGATTCATTGTCGACTGAATTTCCGGTTCAGACCCCGGCTCAGGGCCCCGGTATGTGTCCGAGTTGGGGTTGGGCGATGAGCCTTCATTGTCGTATCCCCAGTTGTATGTGTAGTTCCTGTTGATATCCACGCCGCCGCCGGGCCTGCGATTCTTCCGGTACATCCCTCCTCCCCATGGGTTGTTCTCCTCGTTGTATAGATAACCGTCGGGGTTTACAACAGGCACAATCCATGTCTGTCTTGTATCCACGAAGTATGTCGCCAGCGGGTCATTGCCGTAGTTCTCGCAAAGCCATCTAGCCCACTCTACGGTGATGTTTGCTCCAATCGGCTCCCTTGCGTGGTGAAGACCGGTGAAAAGAACCTCCGGTTCGTCTTCCTGGGCCGCCACGTTGTCCGAGATCTTCACCGCCCACAAGTAATTGCTGTCCCAGGTGACATTCGAGACGTTGTTCGGCAGAGCCATTCTTTCGGAGATTATCTGGGGGTATTTTTCATGCAGTGAATCGAGGATGGCGTTGGCCTCTGCTAAAGTGTAGTAGTTGCCGAACGGGCCTTCTCCTGACATCTTCGACGCATAATACGATTCAAGATCCGCTACCTCAACATGATAGTTCAACCCTGATGCGCTTAGTTGTTGCAGATCTTCGTCCGTCGCTACAACCTCAGCCCAGTATCCTGGTTTAGACCGGATTACATCGAGGCCTGAGAGCGCCGATAAATTATTAATACCTTCCAGAGAAACATGAACACGGTTCCATCCTGCAAAAAGCATTGTTGCTGTCAACAGTGTAAAAAACAGGTATCTTTTCACTTCAACTCCTTTCAAGCCGCCTTGCAATAACGGTCAGAAACGCTCGCGTTATCCGACCCTTTTTGGACCAGATTACAAGGAGCGGCACCTTTTCTGATGTTGCTTCGGTGATGGACCTTCCAGCCATACTGTATATCTCTGTTTTTCGTTTTGAATCGTAGCCCTCTAGAGAAATAGCCTCGCTTTTATCCCAGCCTCCAAAACCTTCTTTCGCCAAAAGACTCGCAAGTCTTTTCTCCTCACGTTCCAGAAGTTTGCTGACGTTACGCTGCGTTTTTTCGCGGTAGGAGTTCGATTCATCCCAGTTCAGGAGCCTTGCGAATGTGATATAGCCGAGCGAATCCTCTTTCTCCGCAGCGATTTGCGCCGTAATGATTCCTCCATAATACGGTTCTATCCTTTTGTCAAGCAGTATGCGAACCCGGCGGAACGCATCTTCTCCGCGAATCTCTACGACATCGAGCGACTGCATCTTGTCTGAGAGCATCGTTATTACGCCTTCGAGCGTAGTATCTGCGCTGCCTACCCTAAGATCGTCTAGCGGGCGGACAGGCAGGGTGTTTTCGCGGAACGCAATCCTTGCAGAACATCCCGAAAGCGTGAGAAGCAAAAAAGCCGCCATGCTGCGCATCCGAAAGTATAATACAGCTTCAGTCTTAGTCAACATTTTAAGGTCAGGCGCCAGCGTTGACATGCTAGGGGCTTAAAAACATTGAATCTTGCTCATGTATGAAAAGCAATCTCGATTTCGCTCAGGGCATGAGCGTCAGGGGCCATTCAAAATCAATTGACATGCAATCGAAGCAGGAACAAACCATAGCGTTGGCAAAAATTCATATGTCAAGCGTTTCGCGCTTTCTTTGCCTGAAGATATCGAGAGTCTTAAACCCTTGCTCCTTCAAAAGCTCTAGCGCCCTTTTTGATGCGTAACCGATATCGTAGTATTTGTGCGCGTCCGAGCCGTACGTAGTACGTCCCCCTTTCGATGCAAGGCTGCCCAGAATTTCTTCTGCGGGATAGGGTTCCTCCGTATAGTGGCGCCATCCCGAAGTGTTCAGCTCAACAGCCATCCCTGATTTAACCGCCGCTTCGAGTATCTCCTCGGTCAGCTTATCGTAATCGTGTGGGCTGTATCCCTGGGGATAGTACATGTACTTGCGGATGTAATCGAGATGCCCCAGTATCTGGAACAGCCCGCTTTGAGCCGCTCCAAGAAGCGCTTCGTAGTACGGCGAGAAAGACTTTCCCTCCTCCTCGGTCATTCTTATCCATCTAGAGACAAGAACATCCTCCACGTAATGGACTGAGCCTATGGCGTAATCGAAGGGATGCGCATCGAGAAACGCCCTTATCTCTTCTTCTTTTCCGGGTATGAAGCCTATCTCAACCCCATACAGTATCTCCAGTCTCCCTTCGTAAAGCGAGCGCAATCTTAGAAGTTCGGCTCGAATCTCCTCAGCTCGGTAAAGCTCAACGAACGCCTCGTCCTCTTTGCGGAACTCGACGTGGTCGGAGAATCCGATAATATCCAGCCCTCTTGCGACCGCCGCCCTGCACGCCCGCTCCGCAGGAACCGCGGAATCCGGAGAAAAGGTCGTATGTATGTGAAGATCAACAGGCAGAGACTTCAGGGAAGGACTGATCTTATGCGCTCCCTCTGAATGGTTGGTTTTATTCAAGTTTCATCCTTGTTGACTGTAAAATCGGTTCTATTTTTTTCTATTAAGCCAGGCGTCGCGATTGACGATATTTGAAGGAATCTGTCCAGCGAAGACCTTCAATATCCCGTAGGCGCAGAGTTCCGCCATTGCAGAGCGAGCCTGGTAGGTAGCAGAACCTATGTGCGGGGCGAGAACGACGTTCTCCATCCCGAGCAAATCCGTCGTAATATCGGGTTCCCATTCGTAAACATCCAGACCCGCGGCTGCGAGTTTTCCTGCCTTGAGCGCCGCCACAAGGGCCTTTTCGTCCACTATAGGACCGCGAGCCGTGTTAACGAGCACTGCCGTAGGCTTCATGCGGAAAAGCTGATGAGCATCTATGAGATGCTTGGTGTATCGCGTCAAGGGTAGATGTATAGAGACAAAATCCGCCTCATGCAGAAGAATCGAGATATCCACCCTTGCGGCTCCCAGTTCCTTTTCAAGGAGTTCGTTTTTCGCCTCGTCGTAGTACAGCACCTTCATCTCGAAGCCCTTTGAACCCAGCGCAAAGCGCGTTCCGATTCTTCCTGCGCCTATCACGCCCAAAGTCTTTCCCCGAATCCCCTGGCCTAAGAGAAGCATGGGACCCCAGCCAATAAACCTGCCCGCCCGCGTGAACCGCTCCGCCTCTCCTATCCTTCTTGCTGCAGCAAACAACAGCGACCATGCAAGCTCCGCCGTTGCATCCGTGAGCACATCAGGCGTGTTCGTAACGACTATTCCCCTCCTCGAAGCCTCCGCGATATCGATGTTGTCGTATCCTGCGGCATAGTTGGCGATTACCTTGAGCGCCTGCGCCTGGTCCATGAGTTCGGCGTCAATCCTGTCTGAAAGAAGCGAAACCAGGGCGTCGGCGCTCTTAATCTTCTCCGAAAGGGTTTTTCTCGGAACCGGCATGGCGTCCTCGAAAATTTCTATCTCATGACCTTCCAATGCGTTGATTCCCTCTTCGGGAATCCTTCTCGTGATGTAAATCCTCATAAACCTAAATCTCCGGTTTTTTCCTTAGACCTCTTGCGCTTATCTCGCGGATGTTCTCCAAGATGCTCGCATGCAATATCCGTAACTACCCTTCCAGACGGCGTGCGGGCAATGAAGCCTATCTTAAGCAAAAACGGCTCGACCATATCCACTATGGTATCCTGCTCCTGCTGGAGTGTAGCGGAGATAGCCTCAAGCCCCACAGGACCGCCGCCGTAGAAGCGTATAATCGCCCGCAGGAGCGTTCTGTCCAGCGCCGTCAGTCCCACCTCATCCACGCCTTCAAGCTCAAGCGCCTTTTCAGCAACTTTCTTGCTTATCCTTCCGTCAGAGCGGACTTCAGCAAAATCCCTAACTCTCTTTAAAAGCGTGTTTGCAATCCTCGGGGTCCCGCGCGCGCGCCTTGCAATCTCAAGGGCGCCTTCGGACTCGACCTCTACCTTGAGTATCCCGGCCGAACGCGCGACAACGGTCGCAAGCTCCTGGTCTGTATAAAAATCGACCGCTCTCGTGATGCCGAAGCGCTCCCTCAATGGCGCAGAAAGAAGCCCTGGTCTTGTTGTCGCGCCGACAAGGGTGAAACGCTCAAGCCTGAATCTGTGGGAGCGAGCGTGCGCGCCCTTGTCGAAGATGAAATCTACCGCGAAGTCCTCCATCGCAGGGTAAAGAAACTCCTCAACCAGCTTGGGTAGCCTGTGAATCTCGTCTATAAAAAGCACGGAGCCGCGTTCAAGACCGGTAAGGTACGCTATTAGGTCGCCCGCTCTTTCGAGCGCCGGACCTGAGGTAGTCACAATCGAGGCGTCCATCTCCCTTGCGATAACGTTTGCGAACGTCGTCTTGCCGAGTCCGGGGGGACCGTGCAGGAGCACATGATCCATGGGCTCGCCTCTCTTCTTCGCAGCCTGGATGGCTATTGAAAGGGTCTCCACAAGCCGCGACTGGCCTATGCATTCGGAGAGTGTTTTGGGTCTTAAATCCCATGCCGACTTGGCGTCCTTCTCGACGTCCTCTAGCAGCAGGTCCTTCTTTGGTTCTTTTTCCTTATCTTCTTGCTCTGTATACCGCATCGAAAAGCTCCTCCGGGGTCGCTATCCCCGGGTTTTCCTTCAGGGCTTCCTCAACCATCATCACGGCTTCGGCGCGCTTGTACCCGAGCTGGGTTACAAGCACCTCAGTTACAGACAATCTCAATTCATCCTCGGATGTCAGTTCTCCTGCCTCATCCTTTTCATCCATCCTTATTAGCGCATACTTTGCCATCTTGCCCGAAAGCGTGGCTGCAATCTTCTCGGCCTTCGATTTTCCTATTCCCGAAAGCCTGGTGAGCAGCGAAACGTCCTTGGCCTCAATCGCCCTTGCGATAGTTCTCAAAGGCATTGTCAGGGCTTTCGCGGCCGCGGTAGGGCCTATATCCTGCACGGTCAAAAGCTTCGTGAAGAACTCTCGCTCCACTTCGTCCCTGAAGCCTATAAGCATCGGTCTAGGAGTGCGCTCGGTCTGGTGCATGTATATGAAGAGCGACAGCTCGCCCGAATCCTCAATGGGCATACGGGATATGCCCATTTCCCTCCAGATTATATCGGGCAGCCTGACCTCGTAGCCCACGTCAGCAACGAGAAGGGTAATGGTCTGGGAATCCTCGTCTTTCGCAATAAGACGGCCCTTAAGATATCCAATCATCTCTTGCGAAGTGTAGCCAGAATCGAGGCTGCAGTCAATGCCACAGCCGCGGCATCAGCGATGTGCGTTGGTTTAAGAACACCGTCGAGCTCGAGCCATTGGGATACCGCCCTCTCTATCTGTTGTTTCTGGGCATTCCCGTAGCCTGTAAGCGATTGCTTAACCTCCCGGGGAGTTATCTCCGCGATATCGAGGCCTTTATTGTATGCTGAAAGAAGAATAACTCCGAGTACTTTTCCCAGCGAAAGGCCTGACTGCGGGGTGTCGCGCCTGACGAATGCCGTCTCAACAGCCAGGACCTCGGGTTTATGCAGTTTGATTATCGTTTCTATTTTTTTTGAAATAATCGCCAATCGCGCCGGCAATAGGTCGTCGGGCTGGGTGCGTATTAACTCCTGATGCAGTAGCTTCAAGTCGCCGCAATCGGCTTCAATGACAACCGTTCCGGTCGAAGCAAGCCCCGGGTCAACACCCAGTATTCGCATGTCTTAAACCTCCAACCTTCACCCCCTTCGAGCAAGAGAGAAACAATCAGCCCTCGGCCGCGGCAAGTTTCTCCATAATGGCTTCAGGTATGTCAAAGTTTGCGTAGACGTCCTGGACATCATCAAGGTCCTCTAAACCGTCGATGAGCTTTAAGACCTTCTCCGCATCCCTTTCAGAGAGAGTAACCGTGTTTTGGGGTATCTGCGTAAGCTCAGAATGGAGTATCTCCACTGATTTTTCGCCGAGCGCGCTGCGCACCGATGCAAATGCCGCAGGTTCCGTGCGGATTTCGTATATCTCTCCGTCCTTGCGGAAGTCTTCGGCGCCGGCTTCAAGTGCCATCTCAAGAGCCTGGTCTTCGGGATATTTATCTGCTGCAATATGAATGATGCCGCAGGATTTGAATTGCCAGGCCACGCTTCCAGCGCCGCCGATGTTTCCGCCGTGGCGCGAAAGAACGTGACGAACCTCGCTCAAGGTGCGGTTTTTATTGTCGGTAAGCACCTTGATAACGATGGCTACGCCTGCAGGGCCGTAAGCCTCGTAGGTCACTTCCTCGTAGGTTACGCCCGGCAGTTCGCCGGTGCCTTTTTTTATGGCCCTTTCGATGTTGTCCAGGGGCATGTTTGCGGCACGAGCCGTATCCACGGCGGTTCTCAGACGCGGATTCGCGCCGGGGTCGCCGCCGCCCATCTTTGCCGCGGTCGTTATCTCGCGGATGATCTTTGAAAAGAGCTTACCGCGTTTTGCGTCAAGCGCGGACTTTTTGTGCTTTATCGTGGCCCACTTGGAATGGCCTGACATTCAACTTTCTCCTTGTTGATTGCTTTAATTATCAGTCGTTGTCGGTTCCGTACATGATTCCTATCGTTGTCTTGTTGGCGTTATCATCGGAGACCGATACTGTAACGACGGCGCTGAGATTTCCCTTCTTGAGGGTTATTATATAGCTGTCGCCTTCTTCGCTTGAGCCTGTGAGCACGCCTTCGTTGGACCAGCCTTTTGATTCAAGCTTCTCGTAGTATTTGCTTACGGTTGAGACAGAGGCGCTCGTTTCCATTGTGGCTATTCCGCCCACGCCTTCGGCGCCTGAGCCAGAAAATGACCCAAGGAACTTCGAGCCGGGATATACAAGCTCCTTGGGTAGATCCTTGGGAGCCTTGCCGGTGATGTTTATGTCTACATCGCCGCCGCCCTGGGATTCAAGACCGCGCTCTAAGGCTCTTTCCGCCATTTTTTCGGGTGAGCAAGGTGCGCAGCAGTTCAAGGCAAAGCCTGCTGCAACTAATACTACTGCGAGAAGAATGAATGTTTTATTCATTGTACTCCTCCAATGGTTAGGGTTTTTACTGTTATAAAATCTCTTACCCAAACACACATCCTGATTTTTAACCTCTACGCCCGAGCGTAGGCTTTCGGACCTTCGGTATAAAGATCGGCTCCGTATATGTCGTTAGTGACAATGGCCGGAAAACCCTTGACCTCAAGCCGTCTTATCGCCTCAGCGCCCAGTTCGGGATAAGCGATTATCTCAGCGGACTTAATCGAGCGCGCGATTAGCGCCGCAGCTCCTCCTACTGCAGTGAAGTATACGGCTCCGAACTTCTTCATTGCCTCAAGAACGTTCGCCGAGCGCGGGCCCTTGCCAATCATACCCTTGAGACCGCGCTCTATGAGCAGCGGCGCGTACGCATCCATTCGGCCCGAGGTGGTTGGTCCTGCAGAGCCTATAGGGTATCCTGGAGGCGCGGGCGAAGGTCCCACGTAGTATATTATCTGACCTTCCAGGTCGAAAGGCAGTTCCTTGCCTTCATTAATAAGTTCCACCAGACGCTTGTGGGCAGCGTCCCTTGCCGTGTATATTACGCCTGAGATGAGAACGCCGTCGCCCGAGTGAAGCTCGGCAATCTTCTCATGCGTCAAAGGCGTTGTTACGATTTTCCGTTCAGACATACATTTCCTTTTAAGGGACTATATCCATAACCCGTGAATTGTCAATATGTTTACAGCCCCAAAAAGCTAGCTAAGAGCTTTTGGGGGACCGCCTCCTGCTCCTTTTTTGCCTAGCCAAAATGATTGTCAAGGCCGGCTTCCCATAACATACCAACGTCATTCTGAGAACGCTCCTTGCGTCCGAAAGTCCGAAGGGCGAACGGGGGGGGACCCTTCGCCTCAATTAGGGTTGTTTCTCAAGGATGAGGTTTTTTTTTGAGATTAAGGCGATTGCTTCGATTGCTTGAAGCGGCGCTCGCAATGACAGCTACATTGTCGTCTTCCTTCCTCCTCTGGTGATGAGGGCGACGATCCCTAAGAGCGCTCAGGGAGGGGTATCCCCGCTTCGTTAGACAAGGGGCTTAAGCCCCTCGTCCCTTTTCGCTTTCTTTCGGCTCCTTAGGCTCGGCAAGCATCCTGATGACGACCGCAACCGTCCAGCCCAGTGCGAATGCGGCAAGGGCGGATTCGGCGACCATTATGGCATATAACCATAATCCAGAGCCAATCTTCGGACCGGCGAGAAGAGCAACGATGCCAACGAGCATGGTGATGGCGGGTACAATAATTGCGGATTTTATTATCTTTTGGAAATGCTTGTCAATTTCCTTGAACTTATTAATATCGTCAAGAAGTAATCTCATTTGTTCCCTCCAATCTCTTCCCTTTACTGGTTCCTCAGGTAGATTTACGATTTGACGCATATAGTCAATGACATTAGCTTCCGGTTCAAGGTTCTCTGCGGCAATAAACGTATTGGCCATTTTCTCTCGCTTTTCAATATCTTGAGAATTAAGCATAGTCTTAAGTAGAGCCGAAAGACTTCTACCTCTATCATACAATTCCTTGATTTGATTTTTTAGCATCTGCCGCCTATAAATATAAAACATCGCGGTGAGCGCAATCAGCGCGGCAAATGCCTGAGCTATGGCTGAGGAAAGGTAGTTGTAGGCTGTGAAAAGATTGCTTGCGACGCTAGTGTCCATAAATAAAGGATACGCGGCGTAAAAAAGAAGTCAAGAGTAATTAGGCAGACAGCAGACGAGGGGCTTAAGCCCCTCGTCTCTAATTCAGGGTTCCCGCAAAGCAACGAAGCAGATTTGCGGGGCGACAATCGTAGCACAAATTTGACATTAATAGCACGCCTGGATATACTTCTCTGAATATGCACAAAGATGCCGATCACGCTATGAAACAACTTACCGACGAGGAAGCGCTGGACTATATCGAACGCTTTCACGGCCACATAGGGCCCTATGTTGTCCTCGGATACCGGGCAGGGCTAATCGCCTTGCGCGAGCTTGGCCAGGATCCGTTCACCAAGCGCGCGTTCAGCTTCACCGGCTTCAAGCCCCCGGTTTCGTGCTTTACCGACGGCGTCCAGCTTGGATCGTGCTGCACACTGGGCAAAGGCAACATACGCGTTGAGGATATGGCCCAGGCGCGCGTCCGCTTCGAGCGAAAGGACGGCTCCAAAACGGTAGAGATATCCCTCTTGGAAGAGACAGGACTCCGCATATCGGGCGCTAAGAGCTGGGAAGATTCGGAGGAGCTTGCGCGGAAGATGATTCTTGAGCCCGACGAACGACTTTTTGCGATAAAGGTGGATGAGCGGGTTTAGGACTCCTCAGCTCAAAGCCATAGGAATCGCTCATACGCCTTTTGCGAATCCCGGAGACGTGGAACGTCCGCAATCCGCAAGGGGGAGGGTCGAGATATTCAGCCGGTATGCGGACGGCCTCAAGGATATCGATGGATTTTCACACATCATCCTGATCTGGCTCTTCCACAAATCCAAGGGTACGGAACTACAGTGCTGTCCAACCCGGTACCGCATCCCTCCGCCCAGGGGTTTATTCGCCACCCGAAGCCCGTTCCGCGTCAATCCCATAGGCCTGACCGTTGTCAAGCTTCTTGAACGCGAAGGCTCCGTCCTCCATGTAAAAGGCGTAGACATGATAGAGGGCACGCCCGTGCTCGACATCAAACCCTACACCCGGCGCGACCGCAAGTCCAATATCTCAGCAGGATGGCTGGACGAGGTGAAGATGCCGAACCGAGAAAAGATGCGTGATAGACAGCTTTAACTCTTTCAAAACCACTATCGGATAGTCATTATACATTACTCAAAAAGATACCATATACTACACTGTTAATGCCGTAAAAACTGGATTAGATATTAATCCTCTTGACACATAAAAGAAATCTGATTATGATTCTGGCAATGCGCGTCGAGTCCCTGAGGAGCGAGCAATGAGCAGGAAGGTGCAA